>JBIKSC010000043.1:0-14275 GCA_044348775.1 Flavobacteriales bacterium
CTCAAGTTGTTCCTTCTTAGCAGTTGCCGTGCGTAAGCGAATCAGTTTCTTAAACTGATCTAATATGAGCTTTTCTATTTCAAAGTCGCGATTGCGCTTTTGTAAGTATCGAGCAGTTGACTTGATGGTGTATTCCAACAATTCGATGTTGCCTAATTCGAAGTGCACCACGATGTTGAACAATCGCGCATACCCATACAAGTCTTGGCGAAGATCATTTTCATTGTCGTTGATAACCCGGTTCAGCCACTGCAGCGCTTTACTGTGCTGCCCGGCCCCAAAGTTCAAGTAGGCCATGTAATAATACATGCGCAAGGCAATCTCCTTGTGCAAAGTATGCTCCTGTGATTTAATCAACTCCAACTCAGAATTCATGGCAGTAACGCCATCGCTAAATCGTGCTGTATGGATGTACTTTTTGAGATTACTCAGAGTCAGCTCCGTTTGTATGCGAGCAGTGGCATCGGGTGTATCGAAACCCTCGGTTTCCGGAAGCTGCTTCAGTTGAAGAATGTATTTCTCGGCTTCTTCGAATTGCTTCGATTCAAGCAGGCATTGAATGATTTGCGAAAGCGTTCGGATATAGCGCTTCGCCAAATCAGCGCGTAAGTCGGTGTGCTCGTCGAGAATCTGCTTCACCTTCCGGTATTTTTCCAAGGCCACTTCCGTATTTCCCTTGGCGACATTGCAAAATGCCTGTGTGTAATAGCATATCGTAGCGGCACGATTAGAAAGGGCAGTATTCTTTCCCTTGATGAGTGGATGTTCTTCTATCTCATTGATGATACGTGTATTCTCTTCCATGCGGCTATACCCACCGCTGCGAAATACATAGTTGATTTTCGAATAGAGGACATGGTATGCCGTCAGGTTTTGTAACTTATCGAGTACTTCCTGCTCTTCTCGGATAAGGCTGTCCAAGTCTACGAATTGGCCATTTTCAAATGCTTCTTCCAGTAATGTCTTTTCCCACGAGATCAATTCAAACAGATAGTAGAATTTCTCGTAGCGTAGGGCAGTTTTCTTGGCTCGTTCAATGAACTTGGTGCATTCATCGAATAGCCCCTTGTTATACAGAATCTCAACGTTCTTGATTTCTTGTTTGAGAGAACTGGCTATGGAAGTTTCGCTGTAATAACTGCGAAGCGATTTAAGAATGAGCTTGTAGAGATGATTTTTTTCGGAGGGTAAATGTTTAATGAACTTCTCTCCTTTGAATGTGCTCTTAACGAGTTCTTCGTCGTAAGATTCCATTTTTTCAACTAGGTCGAAAAGTCTTACGTAATTCTTGTCACCGCTTTGCAGGGAACTTTGTAGCTTAAAGAAGCGCTTCTCGCTTTTAGTGAGAGTACAAATAAGGTCAAATAGCTCACTGCTTGGTTTCATACATTGGCCTTGTGGTATAGTTGAACTGACTATCAGTACACCTGTAAGGTTGCATACCCTACCGATAAAAAGTTGTCTGTTGCCTTACTTTTGGGGCATGCGCTACCTTGTATTCTTATTGTTGCTGTGTGTTTCTGCTTTGCATGCACAACGCCCCAACTGCCAATCTTCCAAGCGACACATTCCACTACGAGGCGGCGGCGGAGTTACCGATCCGGCCAATGTGCGCAGCGACACGCTCGACATCCTGCATTACGACATCTCCATCGATATGCGTGCAATGTCATCGGCTTTAGTTTCGGCTACATGCCGAATCGATTTGGTGAGCCTGATGGACAATGTAGCATCGATTCATTTGGACTTAAAGGCTTTGCAAGTTGATAGCGTTTATGGAATCAATGGTGCTTTGGAATTTGCCCAGGGCGGTGAATCACTTTGGATAGAACCACAATCACCTCTCATGCAGGGTGATTCGTTGCAAGTCTGGGTCGCTTATCATGGCCAGCCCGCTCAGGATGCTACCTGGGGTGGATTTTATTTCGCTTCGGGTTATGCCTATAATCTAGGTGTCGGTTTCGATGCAGTGCCGCATAATTTCGGCCGTGTTTGGTTTCCGTGTTTCGATAATTTCGTTGAAAGAAGCACCTATTCGTTTCATGTTCTCTCAACTGAAATCAAGGAGGCCTATTGCAGCGGTGTGCGCGAAGGAGTAGAGTTGATTGGTCAGGATTCCATTCTTACTCATTGGCGATTAAATCAAACCATACCAACTTATTTAGCGGGAATAGCAGTGGCTTCCTATGCCCACGCGGAGTTGAGTTATATAAGTGTGGAGGGAAATGAAATACCCATGTGGCTCATTGCTGCGCCTTCAGATACAACCAATATGAAGAACAGCTTCACGCATCTCGACGAAGCCATGGCCTCTTTCGAAAACCGCTTTGGACCATATAGATGGTCGAAAGTGGGGTTTAGTGCCGTTCCTTTCAATGCCGGAGCCATGGAGCATGCCACCAATATTGCTTATCCGCGTTCTACTCTCGATGGTACAACAGCCTACGAAACACTCATGGCACACGAGTTATCCCATCACTGGTGGGGTGATTTGGTGACGTGTGAAACGGCAGGTGATATGTGGCTCAATGAAGGTTGGGCAAGCTTTTGCGAAATGGTTTTTACGGAAGCGCTTTATGGAACAGTTGCATATACCGAAGCTGTGCGCGACAACCATAAAGATGTCTTGTTGTATGCGCACCGCAACGATGGGGGGCGTTATGCTGTTTCGGGTGTGCCTTCGAATATTACCTACGGCGACCACGTGTATAACAAGGGAGCCGATATTGCGCGCACTCTGCGAAGCTACATGGGCGATGAAGATTTCTTTGAAGCCTGCAGGGCATGGATGGACCAACGTGCATTTCAACATGCCAACAGCACCGATTTGCGCGATTTCTTTCAGGACTACACAGAAGCAAACCTTACTTATTTCTTTGATCAATGGGTGTTTGCGCCCGGTTTTCCGGAGTTTCGAGTTCACTCTTATTCTAATGCTGGCAATGGCTTGTGGGATGTGCATGTAAAGCAGTTTAGCCACTACAATGGCTTGTCGATGCAGGAAGTACCACTGGAAGTAACGTTTTTCGATGCTGAACTCAATCGTGCTTCGGTTGAAGTGATAGTTAATGGAGCAAACAGTTTTGAAACTGTGCAATTGCCGAATGGGTTTGAGCCGGTGCATGCCTGCATCGATGCTGCCGATCGATTGGCCCTCGCTGTGTTGGCGGAGGAGCGTATTATTGACGGTAGTGGACCCAACGACTGCGATTATGCAGAGATGGATATTGTAGTATCTGACTTGCCCGAGGGTGATACTGTTTTTGTGCGTGTTGAAAATCACTGGGCACAGGCCGATGAGTCGCTGGTACAAGGCGATTATTATATTTCGCCTGATCGCTGGTGGAATGTTTTCCGAAGTGGAGATACAGGCGTATTGAATGCTACCATTCGCTACTATGGCGACTCATCCCAATCGAGGTATTTCGACCCACTGTTTTTTGATTACCTCGAAACGTTCGGGTACAATGAAGATAGCATAGTGCTATTGCATCGCACTAATCCATCTCAGCCTTGGAGTTTAGTTTCCGATTACGAATTAATAACCACACCGGGTCTCGACAACTGGCAGGGTCGCATCAAAATTGGGAACTTGCTCAGCGGACAATACACGTGGGCTGTGCCCAATTCACCGCTGTTACATCCTGAGGTCGTTTCCGATGGTATTAAGATCTACACATCTTCCGGCAAATTGCACGGTTACGGTTTGGATGATTTAGGCACAGTCGCAATTACGGATAATTCAGGCCGCACCGTTTATTCAGCGGATTGCGAGTACCAGTTTACGATAGATACAACGTCATGGGCAAAGGGAATTTACCATATTCACATAGGCTCTATGCAGATGAACATACTTTACACTTTTAAGGTTTACATACCATGAGCACATCCCCAATAACTGCAGCGAGCAGCCGACGCGAATGGCTGTTCGTGTTTCTCGCCGGATTTTTTATTACCAATGCCGTTACTGCGGAGCTTATCAGCAACAAGCTCATCGATGTGCCATTCACGTTCTCGTTTTTTGGTTCTGAATTCGGACCTTTTGTTACGGTGGTGGGAGTACTTCCGTGGCCACTCGTTTTCATTTGTACTGACCTCATCAATGAATTCTACGGCAAAAAGGCCATCCGCAGGCTTTCCTGGATTACAGCCGCGCTTATCAGCTATTGTTTTATCCTGGTGACCGTGGCCTTGGCTATCCCTGCTAATACTGCTATTTCACCTAACACGGCCAATGACTTTGAGTTTACGAAGGTGTTTGGTCAAAGCCAATGGGTGATTGTTGGAAGCGTTTGTGCCTTTATGTTTTCTCAACTGTTGGATGCGACCTTGTTTGCCTGGATAAAACAGAAAACGGGCAACAAGCATATCTGGCTTCGCAGCACAGGAAGCACCGTGGTGTCGCAGCTCATTGACTCTTATATTGTAATTTACATCGGCTTTATTCTTCCGGGCACGCTGCCTATGTCAGCTTTTTGGCAAATTGCACCAACGAACTATTTGCTGAAATTAATCATCGCTATACTTCTAACACCTCTTATCTACCTCGGGCATTATGCTGTGCGCAGGTATTTGGGTGAGGCACACTCAGAAGCGCACGCCAACGGATAGAAGCACTCGAACAATGCGGTCGCTCAACAGAGCTGCATTCACCAAAGCCGGATCATATAGGTAATAGCTGTTCTTAATGCGTTTACCAGACACCGCCAGATCGGCAAACAAATGGTCATCGCGATAACCGACTCCTGCTGTCCATCCCAGGGTTGGATCATTCATACTTTTCGACGCATCGCTCAACGGGCTTTGCTGAATACTATACCCGGCGCGGGCATAGTAGGTGCTGTGTATGCGCGCTTCTAGACCTAGTCGAAGTTGATTGGTGCGGCGAAATAGCGTGTCGAACAAAGCATTCTCAGCTTTATAGTCGTAGGTGTTTTCATCGGTGCCGCTCATGCTGATTTGGCGGAAGTCACTTTGAGCAAAATCAACGCTCACCATTCCCAGCTTCCCGATGATGGTAGAGGCACCCAATGTCCATTTCGACGGACTGCGCAGAACGTATTCAGCGATAAGCTCCGGTGAGCTCGAAAAGTAGCTTAGCGTATCTACGGAGGATGAAGCAGATGTTGAGTAATAATCCTGCAGATATGTAACTGTTTTGGTCTGATAGGAAGCCGACACTTTCACTTTTTCATGCGCACGGTAAATCGCGCCCAGCCTGGCAACGAATCCGGTGCCAAATGTGCTGAGGTCTTCATCATAGGACCAGGATTTAACACGGTTTTCGGCAGGGTATTTCTCTGAGTAGTTACTCAATTCACTGAAGTAAATCCCCGTTATTCCGGCAGATGCTCCGAAGTATAAGTTATCACCGTATTGCATGGCCAGGCCCACGGTGGTTTCATTTTGTCGGCCTTCTCGTTGAACTCGCTTGCGTTGGGTGGATTCACCTTCTGTTGCAGCGATATAGCTCGTGCCCGATAGATCATCAGGATTGGGGTCAATACCATAAATCTCATAGGCTAACCCTGCACCAAACGGCAGTGTATTATACAAGTCATCAGGTTGTATCCCTTGAGCCTGCCAGGCAAATTGCTGCATCAGCGAAGAGGATGCTTTTCCTTCTATGGTGAAATTCTGGTAGAACTGATTGGTTTTTGAGTAGGCTAGGCCATAGCTCACGTTTACAACCCTTGAAGACCGAGGTTTACGCGCGGCAACGAAAGCAGCATTTCCAATTGATAATCGTGATCGTAGATCTTCATGTACCTCATGGTTATAGACGCTTTCGGTGTTGTGGTTATCATGCGAAAATGCCAGTTCCATGCTGCTGCGCTTGTACATCGCAAGTCCGGCCGGATTCGTGAAGAAGCTGCTGATATCGGCTCCCACACTGCTGTAGGCACCGGCCATACCCAAACTTCGGGCACTCCAGCCTGCATCGGCAGATGAATAGCGAAGTGCCTCTACTTCACCCTGTGCGATGGAGCTGAAATAACACAGGCCAACGAGGAAAGCTGAAATAATGTGCGACTTCATCGTGCGCGTTATTTTCTGCGTGGACTGTTACTCGATCCGCCGCCGCTTCTGGAAGGCGAAGTTGTCGGAGTAGAACTTCTGGACGGAGAACTATCTGGGCGTGGAGAAGTACGAGGGGTGTCACGCACCGGTGATTCAGAACGAGGGCGTGTAGTTGGTTCCGACTGTTGTGCGGGTTTTCTCTCACGCGAGGGAGTGTCAGTTGGAACCACATTACCACGTCCTGTCTGTGGTTTCGATGGACTGCGGTCGCGCTGTGGTGTCACTTCTCGCGGTTTGGAGAGTCCGGGCTTCACAACTTCGCGATCGCGATTGGGCTTGGAGGGTGTGTACGTTGGTCGCTGTGTATATGGTTGAGTGGAGGGACGAACGGAAATCGAATTAGCAGGCTTTATCGAAGCCGGACGCTCGAGCGTCGCACCCGAAACTTGAACGGGTTTTTGTGTAGACTCTATCTCGTTCACATACACGTGTAAATCGCGCTTGGTCCCATTGTAAAACAACCCGCTGCTATAGGAACTATTCGTCGCGCTGATGGTGCTGATTGGATTGCGAGGACCGTATACAATGCCGCCTCCCGCAGAGTTATCGGTTCCACCGGTGTTGCTATAGTTGTAAGGAGAATACCACGGATTGTAGGCCCAGCCTGAATAATAACCAGGCGAATAATAGGGCGTGTACCATGAATTGTAAGGGTTATATCCGTAAGGGTTCCAATAGGGGTTGGATCCGTAAATAAATGTGTAATTGCCATAATAGCCGGAATAGGGGTTCCAGCCAATGCTTGGCATCATGTAAGGAGAACAGTTCCAGTGACTGCCGTAGTTATAGTTTCCGAATCCTGAACCAAAGCTGTTATCACAACTGTTATACCCCGAGTTCCAAGGATCAGCATTCCATGTATTAGCGCTCGAATTGGGACTGTAGACAGGAGGCGCAGAATAAGTAGGATCGTAATAATCGTCGGTCGAGGAGGAGGTTGATGCACTGTCGGAAGGTTGAGCCATCTGCGCTTCGTCGTCGACCAATGCAAAGTCTGCGATGTAAGTGTCGCTTGCACTATAGTACGCGTCATCGCTCTCGTAAGCGCCGGTTGTTGCATAACGGCTGCGGGTGCATGAATACAAGGATGATACGAGAACCATCAGAAGGAGTAGTTGTGTTTTCATGGCAGTGTGATTTTTCCCTATGACATCAAACTTAGTGCAAAGATGAATGGACGCGCACATTTTCTTTGAGCGACCAACTTCAATCATGTTGTTCAAGTTAGCATAGGGCGCGGCCAAAGGCTTCCGGTGTATTAAATTCGCGAACTCAATTTTTAACAAACGAACCTATGGCCGACAAGTTAACGCCCCGCGCAACCGACTACTCCAAGTGGTATAATGAACTGGTAATAAATGCTGACCTCGCGGAGCACAGTGCTGTGCGCGGTTGCATGGTCATCAAACCCTATGGATTTGCCATTTGGGAGAAGATGCGCGATGCGTTGGATAAGATGTTCAAGGACACCGGCCACGTGAATGCCTATTTCCCTTTGTTCGTTCCCAAGAGCTTTTTGGAGAAGGAAGAGGGGCATGCCGAGGGTTTCGCAAAAGAATGCGCAGTTGTGACTCACTATCGGTTGAAGGTAGATCCCAATGAAAAGGGAAAGCTCATGGTTGATCCGGATTCTAAGCTTGAAGAAGAGCTTATCGTTCGTCCTACAAGTGAGGCTATCATCTGGAATACATATAAGGGATGGATTCAAAGCTATCGGGATTTGCCTATCCTGGTGAATCAATGGGCCAACGTAGTGCGCTGGGAAATGCGCACACGATTGTTCTTGCGCACAGCAGAGTTTTTGTGGCAAGAGGGACATACTGCACACGCAACCGCTCAGGAGGCAATCGGTGAAACAAAAAAGATGCTGGATGTCTATGCAGAATTTGCCGAGAAGTGGATGGCCATGCCGGTTATCAAAGGAAGCAAGACAGAAAGCGAACGTTTTGCCGGTGCATTGGATACCATGTGTATTGAGGCACTGATGCAGGACGGTAAGGCACTTCAAGCCGGGACCTCGCACTTCCTCGGACAGAATTTCGCCAAGGCTTTCGATGTAAAGTTTACTTCCAAGGAAGGCGTACTCGACTATGTGTGGGCAACCTCTTGGGGTGTTTCTACACGTTTGATGGGAGCTTTGGTGATGGCACATAGCGACGACCAAGGATTGCGCTTGCCACCCATGTTGGCTCCGATTCAAGTAGTGATCGTTCCGATATACAAAGGCGAAGAGCAGCTTGCTACTATCGGAGAAAAGGTAAAGCCGCTTATGCAAGAGCTGAAGAGCAGAGGCATCAGCGTGAAGTTTGACGACGACGACACCAAGCGCAGCGGATGGAAGTTTGCTGAATACGAATTGAAGGGCGTACCTGTACGTTTGGCCATGGGACCAAAAGATCTTGAGAATGGTACCGTTGAAATTGCACGCCGTGATAACGGCACCAAGGAAACCGTTCCTTTTGAAGGTATAGCAGACCGAATTCAACAACTCATGATAGACATTCAAGACAACTTGTTTGCACAAGCCATGGGATACCGCGAAGAACACATTACGCGTGTTGATTCATACGAGGAGTTCAAGAAGTTGCTCGATGATAAAGGCGGATTCTTCCTCGCGCATTGGGATGGAACGAAGGAAACCGAAGAGCGCGTGAAGGATGATACTAAAGCCACAATCCGCTGCATACCTTTTGGCATGGGCGAAGAAGAAGGTGCGTGCATGGTGTCAGGCAAGCCATCGAAGCAGAGGGTGTTGTTTGCGAGGGCGTATTGATTCAAGCTCTCCTTCGCAGTTGTTATACAAATTGGTAGATCCGTGTTTCCATCACTCCTGATTTCTTATTCAGGAATTTCGGAGCACTTGGCAGTGATATCGATTGCTTGAATGCAGTGGTGTGTTTTCGAAATCAATGCCATTGTAATACTCCCCTAAGCGAACAGACCAACCTTTAGCGAATGAAACCAATCAGCGAATGACAAATTATTACGTGTGCAAACCAATCTATGCTTTGTTGATGGTTGTGGTTTTTCTTTTTCTGACTGCGTGTAAAGGGCAAAGTGAATCGCAATCACAAACAGATCGGGCAAATGCTACGTCTGCCAATTCCTCCGAACATCCAAAAATGAAAAGGACATTGGGTAATGGTTATACTCAGGTGGGTTGTGGGTTTCAGGATAGAGTGGGCAACCTTTGGTTTGGAACCTTGAACGAGGGTGTTTATCGTTACGATGGAAAGACCTTTATCCAGTTTACAGTTGAAGATGGACTGAAGGACAATGCTGTTAACGACATCATAGAAGATAAAAATGGCCATATTTTATTGGGAACAAATGCCGGAATCTGCAGGTATGATAGTCAAATGTTTACTCCCTATTTCGAAGCGGATACTTTGAACAAGTTAAGAATTACCACACTGCTGGAAGCCCGGGATGGAAGCATTTGGTTTGGTGCAATGAATAGGGGAGTCTATCGGTATGATGGAACGAATCTTTCTACGATTCTTTACAAGTATGAGCACGTGTTCTTTGCTGAAAAGCTCGAAAAAATGATAAGTGATATTTTACAGGATAGAAACGGGAATATCTGGTTCAGTTCTTTTAATAGAGGCGGGGTTTGGCGATATGATGGAAAAGCCCTTTCTCACTTTCTTCCATCGCCGGATTATTATCTATTTAGTGAGGATGAGAGAAGCAATTCTTATGTTGCCTCCAACCCACAATATGTCCATTCACCAGAATTCATTACCGATGATATGATTCAGTCAATGACGGAAGATAAGGCCGGCAATATTTGGTTTGCCACAAGAAGACACGGTGTCTGCTTGTATGATGGTAAATCGTTTACTAGTTTCATAGACAATGAAGCCCTTGTCAGCAATGGAGTAGTTTCAATGCGTGAGGATAAAAATGGAAACATGTGGTTCACGACTGATAATAAGGGTGTTTTCTGTTATGACGGGGAAAATCTAAAAAATTACAGCACCGCGGATGGACTGGTCAATAATTCTGTCCGTTTCATACTTGAAGATAAAAACGGTAATCTTTGGTTTGGCACAAGGGGTTTTGGACTCAATTGCTACGATGGAAAAACCTTTGTTTCTTTTTCAGATTACAAGGAGGAGTAATGCTTCTTCGATAGGATACCCTCCATACTGACTGAAGTGTGGCATTTCCACTGCACCCAATTGCTTGCGCTCGTGCGCAACGTACTTTTGCATTTCATGAAGAATTTCATCCTACTTCTATGTGTCTTATTGAGCTCAATAGCTGCTTTGGCCCAACCTTTCGGGCCTGCCTCTCAATTGGCCTATGATATCTACAATCAAGAAGGTTGGGGAAGGGTGATGGACGTATTCGATATCGACGATAACGGATTTGTCGATGTGGTGTATGGGGTGAAGGCCAATGACAACAATTGGTTTACGCCTATGGTGGCAATGCACATGGACTTTGTGACGTGGCAAGCTTCGGCTATCATGGATACGTTGTACCCCAGCACGCCGGCCGATCAATACAACTATTTCAACGAGGCGTATTTTTTCTTCGAACGTACGGATGCCGATGGCGATGGTGATCAGGATATTCTCACGTTCGATTCGGTGAACGATAGTTTGCGCCTGGTGTGGTTTGAAGATTATGGACCCGGACTCCAAACTCCTGCGCAACCTTTCATGACATTCGATGATGAAATCATTGCTGCTCACTTGGCCGACCTGAACCATGATGGCTTGGAGGACCTGCAGGTTACACTGGCCAATGGTTGGACGCGTGCCAATGGCTTACCGGGCGGTGGCTTTGGGCCTTTTCAGTCGGTGCCTTATACGCTTCCCGATTTCGGCGTGTACTTCGGTGACTTCAACGCCGATGGATTGACCGACTATGCGCATACCACCAACGGCTATGTCTACATCTACTTAGGAGCAGGCAATGGAGTTTTCAATTCGAACCTCACCACGGTTGATATAAACTATGATCCGTACACCGGACTCAACTTTCATGACCTCACAGGCGATGGTCTGCCGGAGCTGATCTATGAAAGTGGTTGGGATGTGCTCTTTCTGCACAACTTGGGCAACGGTTATTTCGGCAACGACTCTTCAGGCAACACGCCACCCGTGATTGGCGAAATCACTGTGGATGAAACAATAGGCGAGGGGCACTTCTTCGATGCGGCCGACTTGGATGGCGATGGTGATACAGATGTGCTGGGTGACGGTGTTTTTAGCAGTGTAAGCGGCGAAGTTTTTTACTGGTATGAGAATGATGGTACAGGCCAGTTTGTGCCGCATGTGATACTGACGGAGATCAATCCTGCCGCTGCTGCATGGGCTGATTTGGACAACGATGGTCCGATGGATATCATCCTGGTGGGACTCGAAGAGGCATGGCTCTATAAACACGCTAACTGGGTGTTGAGTGGATGCACGGATCCCACTGCTTGCAATTACGATCCTACTGCCGAGAACTGGGATGGCTCATGCTGCTATGGTGTTTGCGGTTGCAATTTGTCGTGGGCGATTAATTATGATCCGGATGCTACCTGCAACCCGGGGGTGTGTATGGTGCTGCAAGAGGGCTATGTTTTTCACGATGCCGATGAAGACGGTGTGTGGGACGCTGATGAATTGCCCGTTGCAGGCGCAGAGCTGCATTTTTATCCAACCGGTATAACCACTATAACCGACAATGAAGGATTTTTCTCGGTGGGTGTTCCGTTGGAAGTGCTTCAGATTTCGTGCGAAACCAACAACGTATTTCCTTACGTAACGACCGAAAACAACATCGATTACTCTGTGTCTTCCAACCCCGACGATCTGTACTTCGGTGTGTCGGAAGAGTTGCAGATTCAACAAATCGAAACCGAGGTAATGGTGCCCGTAGTCGGCTATCCGTGCGATATGCTCACCAACCATTATGTGGTGGTGCACAACCCCGGTAATGTGCCGCTCGATGTGGCTGCATGGGTGGAATCCGATGCCATGTTTACCGACTTTATTCCGCTCACGCCTATGATCGACACCCTCGATGGGCGCTATTATTTCGACACGGTGTATGTGTCGCCGGGTTCTTCGGTGTCGCTTCCAGTCCGACTGTTAACGCCCACCGCCGATAATGCCGGTGCCATGCTAACGGTAGCATGCGGAGCCATAGGATGGTTTACGCCCGATGTCTATTCGCTTGATTCTTCAATGGTCACCACCGAGCTTACCTGTGCCTACGACCCCAACGACAAGGCCGGTTTCCCGGCAGGGTGGAGCGACGCACACTATGTTCTTGCGGGCGACACGATTGAATACCGCATCCGCTTTCAGAATACAGGCAACGCGCCTGCCACCGATGTGATCGTACGAGATACGCTCGATAGTTCGCTGGATGCAAGCACCTTCGAATGGCTGGGCGCATCGCACGATATGACGTATGCGTATTACGCGGAAAACCGCGCGATGGAATTTCGTTTTATGGGCATCATGCTGCCCGACAGCGTAAACAACGAGCCGCTTAGTCATGGCTGGATACGCTATCGAATGGCAATACAATCCACTGCAGAGCACGACGAGCTCGTTGAGAACACAGCGCATATTTATTTCGACAACAACGAAGCGGTTGTTACGAATACAACCGACCACCGGGTGTTTGACTGCTCTACGTTTACACCTCAATTAGAATATAATAATGGAGTTTTGGAAACCATGAGCGGAATGTATTATCAATGGTATTACAATGGAATGCCGCTAGCAGGTGCTGACGGATCATCGCTGTTGCCTTTTGGAGAAGGAAGTTATTGCGTCACGGTGCAACATCCGTTGGGGTGTATAGCAGAGCAGCAATGTGAGCAGGTGTTGGATGTGGAAAACGAAACCACGGAGTTTTATGTGAACGTAATTGCTCTTTCTGATGGTGGTTATACTCTCATGTCTTCGGATCCGCTGGCATACTGCCGCGTTTATGATTTGGCCGGAAGAATTATCCTTGAACCCTCGTGCTATGGTCGCAGTGCATTGAGCATTTCAGAAGGAATATCTC
Source organism: Flavobacteriales bacterium (assembly GCA_044348775.1). Lineage (GTDB taxonomy): Bacteria > Bacteroidota > Bacteroidia > Flavobacteriales_D > Sanyastnellaceae > JAIBBG01. The sequence continues at coordinate 13,105 of JBIKSC010000043.1, forward strand.
CAGGGACTTACTTTGTCGAGTGCGCCTCAATTTCATCCCAAAAGAAAACAATGGTCAAGTTGAGATTGGTCGACTAGTCTGTTTTTGTAGCGGAACTCTGTGATGAACATAGGAGAGGTATGATCTGCCTATAAACTCCCATTATTATATTCTGTTTAGGAATTAGACTCACGTTGATTATTTATCATATTTGCTGAAATAAAGTAACAGCAAATCGTACGCATTTCGTATACCCATGCGGGCTTCACAATCTCAGGGTCGTCATATCAAAGGGTTCAATCGCAGTAATTGCCAAATGCTGCAATAAACATCAGCAAATCGGCAACACTCACAGTGTCATCACTGTTGAGGTCGTAGGGGCAACAGTTGCCTGCGCATCCAAAGGCCGTGTTGAACATCACCAAGTCGGTTACGCCTACAACGAGGTCCTGATCGAAATCGGCTGGGCAAGAAAGTGACGAACTATTCTCGAGCTGCAACAACGTGCTGCAGCCATCTTCGCCAGTTACTGTCAATTCATATACGCCTGCGCCCAAAGTGAAACTGCCCGTTGTATTGGAGAGGCCTTGTGATGGAATTTCGAAAAGAAATGGGCCGTTGCCTGTTGCTTGTATCGTAAAGGCCGATTGCGTTCCGCAGCCAACAGGCATTTGAGTAATGGTAACCTCAGGAGAAGAAAGAATAGTGACGGTTAAATTGACGATGCTGTCGCACCCTGCCGCGCTTAAAAGTGTGTATTGATATTGCCCGGATGTATTTGTCGTAGAACCATCGGGCAAGATGTATTCACCGCAGGAGGAGATTATCGCTGTATTGGTCGAGGGCTCACACTGGCTGCATACCAGAGGGGTGTCGCCCACTCGGTATACCCATTGCGGAAGGCCCCAACCACCGCCCGATTGCTGGCCCGGGATTGCTCCTGACTGATAATCGCAGCCTGCACCTTGCACGTCGGAGTTGTTGATGGCATCCAAAGCTCCGTTGCTCACGTAGATCTTGCGATCGGGGCCCAGTTGAAGCCCATAGCACGAGAACGAGTTAGTGAGCACCGTGTAGGCGCCGGCCATTATCGCGGCCGCATTGCCTAGGGTGAGGTCGTATTGAAATAGGTTGGAACCGTCGGTCACATAAAGCAAATTGCCGCTGCACGAGAACTCGATGCCATAAGCGC
>JBIKSC010000247.1:0-4011 GCA_044348775.1 Flavobacteriales bacterium
TGGAGGAGTTTGCCGAAAACACATTCCTGCCCAAGTTTTATGAAAATCAGGAGCGATATGCTTTTCCGGTGGAACTCAGTTTCCTCTCGGAGCGCTTTTCTCAGTTGAAACGAGAGCTGAATACGACCGATTTGTTTTCGCCGAATATTATATCCGACTATTTCATTAGCAAATGTCAAATTTTCGCAAAGAATAATCTGAGCAAAGATGAGTACGATCTGTTTATGAAGATGTACGAAATCGTGGAGGCCTCATGTCCCAAGCCGGATTTGATGGTCTATCTCTATCTGGATGTGGAAGATTTGCAATATAATATTCGCAAGCGAGGCCGGGAGTATGAGAAGGGTATAACAGCCGATTATTTACAGAACATACAGAACCAATACCTCGAATACATTCGACAGCATGAAGACATGCGTGTATTGATAATCTACACCAAGGGCCTTGACTTCGTAGCAAATCCCGTTGATTACCAACTATTACGCGACATCATTCTTCAACCTCGCGAGAGTGGCGTTTATCGATTGCAACCGCTGGCCATGTAATTGCAGACTACCATTCACTATTTACTAAATGGTGAATAGTAAATAGTGAATAGTAAATAGTAATTCGTCATTGTTTCTGCTTGTGTTGCAGCTAATTCGTAATTCGTCATCCGTAATCCGTAATCATTCTCTATTTTCGCACCCAAATTTCAAATTATCCATATGGGCGTTCTAGTTGGCAAAAACTCAAAGGTCATCGTACAAGGCTTCACAGGTAGTGAAGGTACTTTTCACGCAACACAAATGATTGAATTCGGTACCAACGTCGTTGGTGGCGTTACGCCCGGCAAAGGGGGCACCACGCACCTCGATCGCCCGGTGTTCAATACCGTTGCCGATGCGGTGAAGTCAACAGGCGCAGATGTTTCAATCATCTTCGTACCACCTGCGTTCGCTGCCGATGCGATTATGGAATCTGCCGATGCAGGTATTAAAGTTATCGTTACTATCACTGAAGGAATTCCCGTGGCCGACATGGTGAAGGCCAAGGAATACAGCAAGAGCCGTGGTTGCACGCTTGTAGGTCCGAACTGTCCGGGTGTTATAACTGCGGGCGAGGCGAAGGTGGGCATCATGCCGGGCTTCGTTTTCAAGGCGGGTAAAGTGGGTATCGTGTCGAAGTCAGGTACACTCACTTACGAAGCTGCCGACCAATTGGCCAAAGCCGGTTTGGGTGTTACGACCGCCATCGGAATTGGTGGCGATCCTATCATCGGAACGACCACGCTTGAAGCCATTCAATTGCTGATGAACGATCCTGCAACTGAAGGTATCGTTATGATTGGTGAAATTGGCGGTGAGCTCGAACCGAAGGCGGCCATGTGGATCAAGGAAAACGGTAACAAGAAACCTGTAGTGGGTTTTATCGCGGGTGAAACAGCCCCAAAAGGCCGTACCATGGGTCACGCCGGTGCTATTGTGAGCGGTGAAAACGAAAGCGCTGCTGCTAAGAAGCGCATCATGCGCGAGTGCGGCATACACGTGGTAGACAGCCCTGCACACATCGGTGAAAAGATGAAGGAAGTGCTCGGTTAAAACCGACATTTATCATTTTTAATTCGATTGTAACAACGGGACTTCCATTCCGTCTTAGGTTTGCCCCAAAATCAAACCCATGAACTTTTTAAAGTCGATGCTGGCATCTATGCTGGGAACATTCCTGGCCATAGGCCTCATGATTCTTGCAGTTGTCCTTTTAATTGTTGTGGCTGTTGCCACCGGAGCAGATGGTGAAGAAAGCCATGTGCACGACAATTCAATTCTACACATTGTAATTGATCAGCCAACTACTGAGCGTGCCTCCGAAAACGATTTCAACATCGATCCATTCTCCATGGAAGGTGGCACCAAAATTGGCCTCGACCGTTTCATTGCGGACCTTGAGAAGGCTCGCACGGATGATAAAGTAAAGGGCATTTTCCTCGAACCTATAAATGTTCAAGCGGCGCCGAGCACACTGCTCGATATGCGCAGAGCCATCGAGAATTTCCGCAGCAGCGGCAAGTTTGTAGTAGCATATGCCGAAAATTTCGGTCAAGCCGAATATTATATAGCGAGTGCCGCCGATGAGGTCTACATGTATCCTGAAGGCACCTTCGATTGGCGCGGTATGAACGCCGAAATCATGTATTACAAGAAGTTGTTCGATAAGCTCGGTGTTGAGGCGCAAGTCATTCGCGGGCCCAACAACAAATTCAAAAGCGCTGTTGAGCCTTATATGTACGACCACATGTCGGACGAGAACCGCGCCCAGATGAAGACCTTCATCGACGACATCTGGCGCATTATGCTGGATGATATTTCCGCTTCGCGAAACGTAACCGCAGAGCAGTTGAATCAGTTCGCTGATTCGCTCACGTTTGCGAGCAACGATGCCGTTCAAACATCGGGCTTGGTAAATGGTATGCGCTACCGCGATGAAGTGATGGCTACCCTGAAGTCGAAGCTAGGCGTGGAAGTGGATGCCGATGACGATGAGCTGAACATGGTGAAGTTGGCCGAGTATCACAAGAGTGCTGATGATGAATCGAGTTATGGTAAGGAAAAGGTTGCAGTTGTGTATGCGGTAGGTGCTATTGAGAGCGGAGAGGGCGACGACGAGACCATCGGCAGTGAACGTATAGCAAAAGCCTTAAAGCAGGCCCGTGAAGATGAGAAAGTGAAGGCCATCGTGTTGCGTGTGAATTCACCCGGAGGAAGCGCTTTGGCTTCCGATGTTATTTGGCGCGAAACGGAGCTAATTAAACAAAGCGGCAAGCCTTTCTATGTGTCGATGGGCGACTATGCCGCTTCCGGTGGATATTACATTGCCTGCAGTGCCGACAAGATTTATGCGAATGCAAACACCATCACCGGTTCTATCGGAGTGTTTGGTGTTATCCCCAACATGCAGAAGTTTCTGGATGAGAAGTTGGGCATTACGTTCGATCGCTATGAAACCAATCCGCATGCAGACCTGGTTTCTGCAGTTAAACCGCTCGATGCAGCCGAAATGAAGGCCATGCAAACCATGATTGGCGAGATATACAACGACTTTACCTCGAAGGTTGCCAAGGGGCGTAAGATGACACAGGCGCAGGTCGACAGCATTGGTCAGGGCCGTGTGTGGAGTGGGGAAGATGCGAAACAGATTGGCCTCGTTGACGAACTCGGCGACTTGGACGAATGTGTGAAGGCAGCTGCACAAGCAGCCGGAATAAGCGATTATGCAGTGCGAGAACTTCCTTCCTTGATCGACCCCTTCCAGAAGTTTATGGAGAAGTTGTCAGGAACCAAGGAAGCAGCCTTGGCCAAGGAAGTCCTCGGCGATCAATACCGTGTTTACAAGCAAGTGAAGGAAGCCACGAGCTGGCAAGGAGTGCAGGCGAGATTGCCGTTTGTGCTAAACCTACGCTAATTATCCCCCCTGAAAATCAGTGTCACCCTGCGCAGGGACGCGCTGCTGCGCGTCCACGCTCAGAATATGAGACCTCTTGCGGGACGCGATGCAGCGCGTCCTTGACCGTCCTATTTTTGCAGAGTATCCTTTAATAATGGAAAAGCAGATGTTGCGCAGAAAACTCACCACCTCCGAGCTCAACCGCCTCAGCGCGGAAGAGTTTCGTGCGCGCGAAAAGTTTCCCGTGATTATTATCCTTGATAATGTGCGCAGCGGGTTGAACGTGGGTAGCATTTTCCGCAGTGCGGATGCGTTCAATATTGAGAAAATTCTGTGCTGCGGCATTACACCAACACCGCCGAATAGGGAAGTGCTAAAGAGTGCGTTGGGATCGACGGAGACTGTTGCTTGGGAATACTACGAGTCAACTCTTTCCGCAGTGCAGAATCTGCGGGCTGAAGGTGTAGCGTGTTATGCATTGGAACAAGCGGAAAACAGTATTTTACTGCATGACTTTAAGCTTGCCGACGGCGCCCGCACTGCATTTGTATTAGGTAATGAAGTGGATGGAGTAGACCAGCAGGTTAT
>JBIKSC010000248.1:0-4003 GCA_044348775.1 Flavobacteriales bacterium
ACTGCGCAATGCCGTATTCTTCGATGTACCAGCCAATGCCTTTCACCGATTTCAAGGTGCCCGGCACACGCTGCGGTTCACCATTCGCATCGAGCAGTGGCTTGCCTGTTTTGGCGTCGTTCACCACACGGCCAGCTTCGCGAATGTCGAATGCAATGGCGTTGGCACGACGGGTAGAGGTGGTATTCAGGTTCACGTTGTATGCAACGAGGAAGTCGCGTGCTCCGATAACGGTAATGCCCGATTTACGCACACTGTCGTTAACGGCAGAAGGACCGAAGTCGGGTTTCCATTCGGCCGTTGCGATTTTGTCAATGGCCTCATATTCTCCTTTGCGGCACGTGGCCAGGTTGTGACGCTCTTCGCTGTTGGCGGCATATTCGTAGAAGTAGCCGGGAATACCGAGTTCACGTCCCACGCGTTCGCCAACTTGACGAGCGATGGCAACGCACTCTTCCGTGCTCACGCCGCTGATGGGAACGAATGGACACACATCGGTTGCACCCTGGCGTGGATGCTCGCCCTTGTGTGTGCGCATGTCGATGACTTCTTGCGCTTTTTTGATGAGCTGAAATGCAGCTTCTGCAACGGCTTCGGGCTCACCGGCAAAGGTGATTACTGTGCGGTTGGTGCTGGCGCCCGGATCCACATCTAAGAGCATCACGCCCGGAATGGTTTCTACTACGGACGTGATTGCGTTGATTTTCGGTTTGTCGCGGCCTTCCGAGATGTTGGGGATGCACTCAATAATTCTTTGCATAGCGTGATTTTTTTGCGATTGCAAATATGGATGACAACATCGGTTGGAGAAAGAAAAAGAAGTTCTCTGTGCCCTCTGTGCCCTCTGTGGTTATTTTTTTTTTTAACACAGAGAACACAGAGGACACAGAGAATAACAATTGAAATTTTATGATCCTAGAATCACGCGTTCCACCGTATTTCTTCCAAAACTGTACATCATTTCACCCGTTTCACTGAGTGGCTCAGTAATGATGAGGTTGGCCTTTTTGCCGATGGTTATGGTGCCGTGCGTTTTTTCGAGTCCCATGGCATAGGCGCCGTTGAGGGTAGATGCGTTGATGACTTCGTGGGGCGTCATGTGCAAGTAAATACACGCAAGGCTGTTTACCAAGTTCATGTTGCCGCTAGGCGCGCTACCCGGATTGTAATCGGTGGCCAGTGCCAAGGGAAGTCCTGCATCGATGATTTTTCGGGCGGGCGTGTAGGGTATTTTGATGAAAAGCGAGCATCCAGGCAATGCTACAGGCATGGTGCCGGTGCCTTGAAGAGCAGCAAGGTCATCGCCGGTCATGACTTCCAGGTGATCGACACTCAGCGCATCGTATTTCACGCTGGCTGCCACGCCACCAATGGCATTGAACTGATTGACGTGTGTTTTCGGGCGCAGGCCGTACTTAACACCTGCTTCCAAGATTCGTTCGGTTTGGGCAACGCTGAAATAATTTTCTTCGCAGAACACGTCGATGTATTCGGCGAGTTGCTGGCGACCTACCTCGGGTATCATGCTATCGACCAGCAGATCGACGTAAGCATCCGGATTTCCTTTGAACTCTTTGGGGATAGCGTGCGCACCGAGGAACGTGGCCTTGATGGTGATGGGCGATAGGTTCTTCAGCGTTTGGATTACGCGAAGCATTTTGAGTTCGCTTTCCATCGTTAGACCATAACCGCTTTTTATTTCCACCGCGCCGGTGCCCATCGATTGTATTTGTGCCAATCGACGCAATGCCGATTCAACCAATTCTTCTTCCGAAGTGGATGCCAGGCGAGCTGCCGAGTTGAGTATTCCACCGCCACGTACGGCAATCTGCTCGTAGGTGAGGCCGTGAACGCGATCCACAAATTCGCTGACGCGTGATCCTGCATACACGATGTGGGTGTGCGAGTCGCACCATGCTGGAAGAACTATTCGGCCATCGGCTTCAATCACTTCCAATCCGCGCCAATCGCTAATGCCCGGCCAGTCGGCCATGGTGCCGTAATCGACAATGAGTCCTTCTTCAATGGCAAGCCAAGCGTTTTCAATGAAGGGTAATTCACTCATGGCCTTACCCGCCAGTTTGGCCGGAGCTGCATCGTAGACACCAATGAGCGATTGAATGTTTTTGATCAGAATGCGCGACATGAGGCGAAGGTAGTTTTATTTAATCGACTAGTGCAAAGAAACGCACAGAGAGAGAGTATAGAAGATATGAGGCTCGACTAGCTGAGCGTCTTTAACTTGGTTGTTCAAGGTTTCTAACATGATAAATGAGATGACACCAATGGATGCCTATTTGAAAATTTCAACGTGTTGATCATTCGAAGTCTGAGTGAGCCGTCTATATTTGCAACATTGTTGCGTTAATGAAGATTCGTTTTTACATCTTATTCTACTTTATGCTCTCATCAATTGACGGGATTTCCCAGCAATTGCGGGGTGCTGTTTATGATGCAGAGAGTTCGGTTACGCTGCCTTTTGTTTCTGTTTATTTGGTGGAGACTGATGAAAGCACGCTTACAGATAGTATGGGGTCTTTTTCTTTGAAGGCTCCTCAACTGAAGTCTTTTCATGTTCGATTCACGGCGCTTGGTTATGAAACAACCACCCTATTGTGCGCGGCCGATAGTCCTATTATTACAGCTCGTCTGTTGCCAAAGCATTTGGATTTGCACGAAGTAACCGTTTCAGGTGCTATATCTCAAGCGCAGTCTGAGAATCCATTTCACATTGAGTCGCGCAAAATCGATGACTTGACTGCTATTTCGGCTATGAATATGGGTGAGGCCATTGCCCGAATTCCGGGTGTTTATCAGTCGAGCTTGGGCAATGGAATTGCGAAGCCTGTAGTTCGAGGCATGCAAGGCATGCGCGTGGTAACCCTCATGAATGGACTCCGCATTGAAAGCCAGCAATGGGGAGGCGACCATGGCATGGGTATCACGGATCTGGGATTGGGCAATGTAGAAGTCATCAAAGGTCCGGCTTCTTTGCTGTATGGCGCTGATGCGTTGGCAGGTGTTGTCTATTTCAATGATCAGCCGCATGCACCAACCGGTAAGCGTGAAATAGAAAGCAAAACCCTATTTCAGAGTAATACGATGGGCGTTACGCAACGCCTGATGTATCGTGAAGCGCGCGAAAAGGTGAGGTGGCAGCTCGGTGCCGGCTATGGTAATCATGCGGATTTTCAATTACCCAATGGGCGATATGCTCAGAACTCTCGGTTCAATGAAGCAGTGCTGAAATCGGTCCTTTCTTTTAATGGCAAGCGCAGCATCCATCATGTACGGTATACATTCAGCCATACCACCACAGGCATTCCCGGACATACGCATGATACAACCGCCACGCCCGAGAGTTTTCAAGTGGAAACCCAGCGACGCTCTTACACGTTGCCTGCTCAGTTTTTCAATAATCATTTTTTGTCGTTCGACAACAAATGGTTCCGTGAGCGATCTGAATTTCAATTTCTGGTTGGAGCCACTTCGAATCGTCTTATTGAATACGATGAGAAGGTGACAATTCCCAGTTTAAGTATGTCGCTGACGAACGTGCTGTACAATGCGAAATGGGTGGTCAAGCCTTCGGGCGATAAATGGAAGGTTATAACGGGCTTGCAGGGAATGCATCAGTGGAATGCAAATGCACCGAATGCCTCCGACCGATTAGTTCCCGATTCTCGAACATTGGACCAAGGTGTTTACCTGACAACACAGTATGGCAATGCTCGTTGGAATGTTCAGGGAGGAGTGCGCTACGATGTTCGTTTTTTAAATGCCTATGATAGCGATGAAGAAGTTTTATCGCGCACATATAAAGGGTTTAATGCATCGGCCGGAGGTGTTTATCACGCCGACTGGGCTACGTTTCGTGCCTCTTTTTCATCGGGCTACAGAGCCCCGCATTTGACCGAGTTGCTTTCCAATGGATTTCATCACGGAGCCTTGCGCTATGAAATTGGTGACGTGGATTTGAATCCCGAGTATGCGCGCCAGGCGG
>JBIKSC010000044.1:0-14128 GCA_044348775.1 Flavobacteriales bacterium
AATTTCTCCGGTGTAGATCAATTCACGTATCTTGTTTGCGACGGGTTTGGTGTTTGTGATACTGCGACTATATACGTAACAGTGGTTTCGGTTAATGATGCACCAACCGCTGTCAATGACAGTCTTACCATTGATGAAGAGGAAACCATCGAGCTTCATCTTGCGGCAAATGATTTCGAAATTGAAAATCAGTTGATGTCCTATGAACTTGTTGGAATTTCCTCTCTGGGAAATATCACCCTTTCAACCCAAGGCATTCTCTATTTCGAAGCGATTGAAAACGCCTTCGGAATTGATTCACTAATAATCCGCGTTTGCGACAGTGATGGCCTATGCAGCGAATCAGAACTACAAATTATCGTCAATCCCATCAACGATCTACCTGTTATTTCTCTTCAACCCATTAACCTGGAAGAAGATTCAGAAATCACTGTCAATCTCAATAACTACGTAAGTGACATTGAAGGAAGTCCCCTACTCTTTGCATTAACCGAAAACGCTCTGAACGGTTCGGTAGAAATCAGTTCGACAGGTTTGATTACTTACATTCCGAATCAAAACTTTTTTGGTGAAGAAACAGTTTCTTTCCTCGTGTGTGATAACGAAAACGGATGCACTGAAGGTACCATCGAAATCATCGTTGAATCCATTAACGATGTTCCGCAAACACAGAACACACAAATAACGCTCTCTGAAGACTCAGCAATGGAAGGAAGCCTGAGTGATTCAGCTTCAGATGCAGATGGTGAAGAGTTGTTTTATACCATCCTTGAAGACACACACAACGGAACTTTCATCGTATCTGCCGACGGTTCTTTTGCTTATGCGCCAGCAGCCAATTACTTCGGTTGGGATACGCTGCAATTCATGGCGTGCGATGCCTCGGGTGCATGCGATACATCAATCATTAGCTTTGAGGTAACATTCGTAAACGACCTTCCCATCATCAATAGCGAGGGTGTCCAAATCATCATCAATAATTCCTTTTCCGGAACGGTTGCTGACAACGATATTGAACTGGACTTTGAACCTCTGGTGTATACACTAGTAGATGATAATTCGGGAGGAAGTTTCATACTTCAATCGGATGGAAGCTACACTTATACACCTAACCTCGACACGACCGGTCTATTCACTGTAAACTACGCTGCATGCGATCCTTGCAGCGCCTGTGAATACGGAACTCTCACATTGCTTGTAGTAAGCGAGGAAGATGCTAATACACCGCCTGTCGCTTCTAGCTTCACAGGTCAAACCTGTCCCGGAGGTAGCATCGCGATTAACTTGTTTAACTCAATCAGCGATGAACAAGAATCTTCCGACGCACTCAATCTTTCATTTGGAACAGCAAACAGCGGCAACTATCAACTCGATGCAGAAACACAGGAGCTCATCTATCAGGCAAGTCCTTTTGCCTCGGGAGAGATTGTTATCCCTTACTACGTGTGTGATAACGGGCTAATTCAAATGTGCGATACGGCATTCATCATTATAGACATCCTTCCCGCAAGCACAATCGAAATTACCGGCTTCCTTACTGAGCACATTTCGTGCTTCGGATCTGCCAACGGAAGTATTAACATAGAAGCAGAGACTTCCATCGGATCATTACTCTATAACTGGAATAACGGCGATGAAACAGCTTCCATCGATCAACTTTCCGCCGGTGTATACTCTGTTACAATTTCATCAGACGCGCCATGCCCCATTAACCAAACAGCTCAATTTGAAATCTTCGAGCCGTCACCTTTGGTTGCAACCTATGAAATTACAGATGTGAATGGCAACACTTCAAGCATTGGTGATGCTATTACGGTTGTGGTTAATGGAGGAACGCCCTCATACAATATTGAATGGATTACACCGACTACCACTGTCTTCAATGAAACATCCATTGAGATAAGCGACAACGGCAACTACACATTTACCATTACGGATGCCAACAATTGCATGCTTTCAGAAACAATCGTCATATCAGGGGTCACAGAATTTGCTGCATCCAGTCTTATTCAGGTATATCCTAATCCGGCCACTGGCACTGATAAATTGACAATAAGTTCGAGTGATCCTATTGAAAGCATTTCGATAGTAGACTCCAAGGGTAAGCTAGCAGCTACAGCACAACCCAATCAACTGGTGACGTCAATTGAAATGGGGCAATTGGCTAATGGTATGTATACCATTCGCGTGCTAACTCATTCAGGAACCTCACATCAAAGGATAATCAAACAATAGCGGCATTACTTACTCAGGTACAGATTCCTCTCTGCGTAAATTTGGCGGAAGAACGGGTCGCGTAAATCCTTGATAAAGCGAATTGCCTCCCCGGTGCTTTTCATTTCTGGACCGAGCTCCTTCTTTACTTCAGGAAACTTTTCGTAGCTGAACACCGGAATTTTTATAGCATAGCCGTTGCGCTTTGGATTGAATTTGAAATCGCGCACCTTCATTTCTCCGAGCATAACTTTCGTTGCATAATTCACATAAGGCTCGTCATACGCCTTCGCTATGAAAGGCACAGTGCGCGATGCACGCGGGTTGGCTTCAATGATATAAACGACATCATCCTTAATCGCAAACTGAATATTGATCAGTCCTACTGTATTCAGCGCTTTTGCTATGGTGCGTGTGTACTCTTCTATTTGCGTAATCAAAAAATCGCCAAGGTTGTAGGGAGGAAGTACTGCATATGAATCGCCGCTGTGGATACCCGCCGGCTCAATATGTTGCATGATACCTATGATATAGACATCTTCACCATCGCAGATAGCATCAGCCTCCGCCTCTATGGCACCCTCCAAGAAATGATCGAGCAAAATCTTGTTGTCAGGCATGTCGTTGAGAATGTTTACGACATGTTGCTCGAGCTCCGACTCATTGATAACAATCTTCATCTTTTGTCCGCCCAATACGTAGCTCGGACGCACCAAAAGAGGGAAGCCCAAATCGCGCGAAAGCTCAATGGCTTGTTCGGCACTCTCCACGACACCAAACTTGGGATACGGGATGTGATTGTCCTTCAACAGAGTCGAAAAACTACCACGGTCTTCTGCCAAATCAAGAGATTTGAAATCAGTTCCGATTATTTTAATTCCATACTTATCCAGTTTCTCTGCCAGCTTCAATGCTGTTTGTCCACCAAGCTGAACAATCACGCCCTCGGGCTTTTCATGCTGAATAATGTCATAGATGTGTTCCCAGAATACAGGCTCGAAGTAGAGTTTATCAGCCGTATCGAAATCGGTTGAAACCGTCTCAGGGTTGCAGTTTATCATGATGGTTTCATAGCCGCACTCGCGTGCCGCTAATACACCATGCACGCAGGAATAATCGAACTCAATACCTTGCCCGATGCGATTCGGGCCGCTTCCCAACACTACCACTTTCTTTCGATCGCTTGACACACTTTCGTTCTCCTGCTCGAACGTGCTGTAGTAATAAGGTGTCTTCGCTTCGAATTCTGCTGCACATGTGTCAACCAACTTGTAGACACGGCGAATTCCCATGTCGTTGCGCTTTTTATACACTTCGCTTTCGAGACAGCGAAGCAAATGAGCAACTTGACGATCGGCATACCCCTTCTGCTTCGCTTCAAACATGAGCTCATACGAAATGGAGTTGATATCAAACTTTTCAATGCGTCGCTCAGTATGAATCATATCTTCAATCTGGCGTAAGAACCACGCATCGATACGTGTCTTCTCCTGAATAGTCTTGAATGGTATTCCGAGTTTAATGGCGTCATACACATGGAACAATCGATTCCAGCTTGGCCTTTCCAGCGAGGCGAGCAGTTGCGCTTGATCGCGCACCTCTCTTCCGTCAGCTCCCAAACCATTGCGCTTTATTTCGAGCGACTGACAGGCTTTTTGCAAAGCCTCCTGGAAGCTGCGTCCGATACCCATGACTTCTCCTACACTCTTCATCTGCAGACCTAACTCGCGATTGCTGCCCGGAAACTTGTCAAAATTCCAGCGTGGTATTTTCACAATCACATAGTCAAGTGTGGGTTCAAAAAACGCAGAAGTTGACTTCGTGATTTGGTTTTGCAGCTCATCCAAATGATAGCCGATAGCAAGCTTGGACGCAATCTTTGCAATCGGATAACCTGTTGCCTTACTTGCCAATGCTGAAGAGCGTGACACACGAGGATTAATTTCGATGGCTATAATATCTTCCTTCTCATCGGGACTTACGGCAAACTGCACATTGCAGCCACCCGCAAAATTGCCAATGGCTCGCATCATACGTATGGCCATATCGCGCATTTTCTGATAGGTGGTATCAGACAATGTCATAGCCGGAGCAACCGTGATACTGTCACCGGTATGAATTCCAATCGGGTCAAAATTTTCGATTGAACAGATAATCGTCACATTGTCATTCGCATCGCGCAGCAACTCCAGCTCAAACTCTTTCCAACCCATAAGCGCCTTGTCAATCATCACTTCATGAATAGGTGAAAGGTGAAGACCTCGATCAAGCAATTTATCAAAGTCAGATTGAACATGCACAAGCGCAGCACCGCTTCCACCGAGCGTATAGGATGGTCGAATGCAAAGCGGGAATCCGAATTGCTGAGCAATTTCCTTTCCTTCCAGAAAGCTCTTGGCTGTGCGCTGCGGCGCCATAGGCACGCCAATTTCACCCATCAGCTTACGAAATGCTTCACGATTTTCGGTGATCTCAATAGCCTTCGTGTCGACACCAACCATTCGCACACCATGCTCTTCCCAAATACCCATCTCTTCGCATTGAATAGCAAGATTCAAGGCTGTTTGGCCGCCCATGGTAGGGAGCACAGCGTCTATTCTATGCTCAGCCAAAATGCGTAGAATGCTTTCCGGCTCAAGAGGTAACAGATAAACATTGTCTGCCACCACCTTGTCGGTCATGATGGTTGCTGGGTTGCTATTGATAAGTGTTACGGTGATGCCTTCTTCTCGAAGTGATCGAGCAGCTTGAGAGCCGCTGTAGTCGAATTCGCAGGCCTGGCCTATTACGATGGGTCCGGAACCAATGATGAGAACGGACTGAATGGAGTTGTCTTTGGGCATTTTTTTTTTATCTGACCACCCATGTGGTCAGTTAAACAAAAATGAATTGGTAGAATTGCGGCGCGAAGATAGGCGCCACTTTAAGGCCAATCCGAATTAAGATTTCAAAAGACTGTGGATAAGTGACGCAATGCCCGTGCTGTCGTGCGTATCAGTACATTTGACAACACATTCGACAAGACATAAATGCGCACACTCATCATCGATAATTACGACAGTTTCACTTTCAACCTCCGGCATTACCTGGAGGCTGAACTGAACGATTCCGTCGCTGTCGTGCGCAACGATTCAATCTCGCTCAATGAAGTCGGTTCTTATGATCAAATAGTGCTTTCTCCGGGGCCCGGTTTACCGGAAGCAGCGGGTATCACCCTGGAGGTCATCAGGCATTTCGGCAGCAGCAAGCGTATTTTGGGTGTATGCCTTGGCCACCAAGCTATAGGAATTGCTTTTGGGGGGAGTCTTGAAAATTTGAAGACTGTGCATCATGGAGTTTCCTCTAATCTGCACCTTACAAAAAGCGACTATCTATGGAATGACTTCCCCGATGCTTCACCCGTTGGGCGTTATCATTCCTGGGTTGTAAGCCGCAATCAATTGCCTCAATGCCTGGAAATACTGGCTACCGATGAAAGCGGGGAAATCATGGCACTTCGCCACAACGCGTATGATATTCGAGGGGTGCAGTTTCACCCGGAAAGTATCATGACCACGCACGGAAAATTACTTATCCGAAATTGGGTTCGAGAAAATAGCGCGAATTGAAATCCACATTCACATACCGCGATATAACCCTCGAGTTCATGACCATTGGCCAAGGCACGGATGTGGCTCTTTGCTTGCACGGCTTTGGAAGATCTGCCGAAGACTTCTCACTTTTCGAAACGATCCTTCAACCCAACCAGTCAATCATTGCCATTAATCTGCTAGCACATGGCAACAGCGCTTTTCCTTCCTCGCGTATTAGTCGCACACCCCTTACCAAAGAGGAATGGTCTCATCTCATAAAAGCATTCGTAAATTACCTGGGAATCGAACGATTCCATTTGGCAGGATATAGCATGGGCGGAAGAATGGCCATGGTATTGACCGAAGTTATGCCCGAACGGATCAAATCACTCATACTCCTTGCACCCGACGGATTAAAGGTAAACTGGGTGTATCGTTTTGTGAGCGAAACGAAATTGGGGCGCATACTCTATCGCAGCATCATTGATCACCCGAATTGGATACTTCGTACGGTCGATTTGCTTCGATTCTTACGGTTATTGCATCCTAAAATTCAACGCTTCGTGTATGTTCAACTCGAGACAAAATCAAAACGTCAGCTCGTTTATGACGCCTGGCTGATTCATCGTCAATTATTTCCTCGCTTGCCAATTTTGGCAAGAAATATAGAAGACCACCACATTCCGTTCGAGCTCATTTTTGGTGCCTACGACAGGGTAATACCCGCTCAAGACGGGAGACGACTGCTAAAACACTTCAAAAATGAACATCGGGCAACATTGCTCAACTTAGGTCACCACCTGTTGCATCCCTCGACAATCGAGCATCTCAGCGAAAAGGGAATGTGGATGCCTAGAGTCAAACCATAACACTTTTTCCTTTTGTGTTCCTTTCAAGTTTGCGTAAACTTGCGCCGGCCTTAAAGCCATGTTTGTTTCATGAAAAATTGCCAGTTCGAGCCCGAGCACATTTTCATCCGTATCTGATGCTGATTCGGCATTTCGTTGCGCTTTAGGCAACGCATGTTTATTGTATTTTCTGTTAACCGAATCATTAAAAAAATCCATGAAGACAAAATACATCGACCTGGTAGAACAGACATTCGAATGGCCCCAGGAAGAATTTCAACTCGACAAAGACAACTTGCTATTCCACGGTATCCCGCTTATGGAGTTAGTGGAGAAATACGGCTCACCGCTGAAATTCACCTATCTGCCCAAGATCAGTCAGAACATCAAAAGAGCTAAGGAATGGTTTCGAATTGCCCGCAACGAAGTAGGTTATGAAGGCGAATACCATTACTGCTATTGCACCAAGAGTTCGCACTTTCGATATGTGTTAGAAGAGGCGCTGAAAAACAACATTCACATTGAAACCTCATCAGCATACGACATTGACCTGATTCGTCGTCTTGGCACGCTTGGCAAAATCAACAAAAGCCAGCGCATCATCTGCAACGGCTTCAAAAAGGACGAGTATGTCAAGAGAATTTTCGACTTGCATGCGGATGGTTACAAGGATATCATCTCAGTAATCGATAACAAGTACGAATTCCAGACCTTTGAAGAACTGGTTCAAGAACCGATGAACATTGGTATACGAATCGCCAGCGAAGAAGAACCCAAGTTCGAATTTTACACCTCGCGCTTAGGCATTGGATACCGCGAGATTGTGCGCTTCTACAAGAAATCCATTCACGACAATCCGCATCTCAATTTGAAGATGCTTCACTTCTTTATTAACTCCGGAATCAAAGACACCAGCTACTACTGGAATGAATTAGTGAAGTGTTTGAAGGTCTACTGTGAACTGCGTGAAATTTGTCCTACGCTCGACTGCCTCAATATTGGTGGAGGCTTCCCAATTAAGAACTCCCTTGCGTATTCGTTCGATTACCAATACATGGTAACTGAGATATTGCGTCAGGTGAAAAACGCATGCGACGATGCCGGAGTGCCCGTCCCGGACATATATACCGAGTTTGGTTCATTTACGGTAGGAGAAAGTGGCGGCGCCATTTACAAAATCCTATATCAGAAAGAACAGAACGACCGCGAGAAGTGGAATATGATTGACTCTTCGTTTATGACTACCCTTCCTGATAGCTGGGCCATCAATAAGCGCTTCATCATGCTTCCCGTAAACAATTGGAATGAGAACTACGAGCGTGTATTTCTAGGAGGGCTAACGTGTGACAGCGATGACTATTACAACTCCGAGCAGCATACCAATGCTATCTATCTCCCGAAATACTACCCCGACCAAGCACAATACATCGGCTTTTTCAACACCGGAGCATACCAAGACACCTTGGGCGGATTCGGCGGCATACACCATTGCCTGATGCCTCAGCCTAAGCACCTATTGATTGACCGCGATAGCAAAGGGAAATTGAAATACAAGTTGTGGGCTCCGGAACAAAAGCCCAAGGACGTGCTGGAAATTTTGGGTTATTACGATTAATCGCAGCGAATATGAAACTGCTCACCTTCTCGAAGGCAATTAATGCTTCTGTGCTACTCATTATTCTCGTAAGCCTGCGCAAAAGCTTCATTTCGATTGTAAATACCTTCGATCCACCGGAGCGATTTGCCGTTACACTCTACCATGCGTTTGTTGTATTCCTTACCATCGAAGCAGCGCGCCTCATGACAATTGCTTTCTACAGGCCACAGGGGGGAGTGAAAAAAGACAACTTCACGGCCGGTCTTTCACAGATTGCACGCATCGTTTACTCCTTGATATTCGGTGTGCTTGTGCTCTCGATGTTCAGCATAAGCATGAAGGAAGCTATTACGACCCTCAGTCTATTAGCTGCTGCGCTGGTGTTGATTACCAAAGACTACATATCCAACCTGATTAATGGTATGTACATGACCTTCGCGCGCATCGTGAATATTGGAGATACCGTAAAAATTGCAGATACAAAAGGTAAAATCATTGACATCACCCTTTCCAATGTGCACTTGCTCAACGAGGACGACGATATTGTTTACATACCAAACAACAATGTTTTTCAAGGACATATCATCAACTATACGCGCAGAGAACTGAAAAAAAGCAGCATCGACTTTGAGCTAGATATTGCCCAAATAGAGCACCTGGAGAAACTGGAAAAGGAAATTATCTATGCTTTGCGAGAATTGCAAGACCTCATACAAGCCGACAGTATGGTTCTTAAGGTGAATAACATTAAACATCAATACTGCTCATTCAAGTTTCAGTACATTTTAAATGACACCCTCAATAAAGAGCATGATAACAAGGTCAAGAGACAGGTCATTTCATTCGTTATGAGGTATTCGCTTCAGACGCGCGCTAGGCATTGATTTTACTGATGTTTACAACCTTTCCAAAAAGAGCGGAAAAAAATTGTTCAAATCCACGTTGATTTTTTCATTTTTGCCGCGGATTAATTCCGTCTTTCCAACGGACTTTTCACTCACAAAACAATGGGTAAATACAATTCAATTCGGCAGTTCATGCAGGAAAATTACCTGCACTTCAATGCCGCGGCCATGGTAGATGCCGCAAAAGGCTACGAACAACACCTCTTGGAGGATGGTAAAATGATGATCACCCTAGCCGGTGCCATGTCAACGGCTGAATTGGGGATTTCACTCGCTGAAATGATTCGTCAAGGAAAAGTCGACATCATTTCTTGCACCGGAGCCAACCTCGAGGAAGACCTCATGAATCTGGTTGCACACAACCATTACGAGCGTGTACCCAACTACCGCGATCTTACCCCACAACAAGAATGGGATTTGTTGGAACGTGGTCTCAACCGTGTAACCGACACCTGTATTCCGGAAGAAGAAGCATTTAGACGTTTGCAAAAGCACATCCATGCTCTTTGGAAAAATGCAAATGATAAAGGAGAGCGTTTCTTCCCACACGAATACATGTATAAAATGCTGTTGAGCGGAGTTTTGGAAGAGTACTACCAAATCGACCCTAAAAACTCGTGGATGCTTGCGGCGGCTGAGCGCAACCTTCCAATCATAGTTCCGGGCTGGGAAGACAGCACAATGGGTAACATATTCGCTAGCTACTGTATCAAAGGAGAAATCAATCCTTCTACCATGAAAAGTGGTATCGAGTACATGACCTGGTTGGCGAAATGGTACATCGACAATTCAGCGGGTAAAGGTGTAGGCTTCTTCCAGATAGGAGGTGGTATTGCCGGCGACTTCCCGATTTGTGTTGTTCCAATGCTCTACCAAGACATGGAAATGCACGATATCCCCTTCTGGAGCTACTTCTGTCAGATATCAGACAGCACTACAAGCTATGGTAGCTATAGTGGAGCTGTGCCTAACGAGAAAATCACCTGGGGCAAACTCGATATAACGACACCAAAATTTATTGTCGAAAGTGATGCAACTATCGTTGCTCCTCTCATATTTGCATGGATTTTAAATCAATAACTCCCAAGATTACAGGTTATGGCTGCACCCATTAAAAGAGTCATCAAAGATTACAACACGCTCAATAAAGAGCACATCGATCTCATCAACGAACATTATCCCAATGGTTTTGAAAATGAGAATCTAGTTTCCTTCGTTACCCCGAAAGGACAATTCATTAAGGCGCTCGAGGTGCGCACCGACGACACGATATACCTCTTCAAAATCGACAAAAACATGAAGGTCGATGATGAAGAAAATCAGGAAAACGAAGGTGCCGCTATGTCTGATTTCGAAAGCTTCAAAGGAGGTGGTGGTGATGAAGATGATATGGATGATATGGATGACAGTGATAACGACGACGATGTGGATGCGGATATGGCGGATGATGGCGGAGCCGATGACGAAGATTAATACTTAATTATCTTGAAATAGTCCAAGCCGAAGAGATTTCTTCGGCTTATTTTTTTGTCACCAAAAGTGATCTCGTAAAGATGTCCGAATCAGTAATGATCTTTATCGAATAAATACCATCCTCCAACGCTGAAACATCAAGCTTATTAGCGGCTTGAAATTGCAAGCGCAAGCGACCCAAAGCATCGTATATCTCAACTGCCAACAGGCTCAAATCTTCTGTACCTGCGAATTGAATAAAATTAGAAGCGGGATTCGGGTATAATACCAATTGATTCGTTTCGCTAAATACGGGTTGCAGATCTGGTGTTTCCATGCCCGGCATTCTTTCAGCTGAACCGAGAATGGGATCCAAAAATGCTTTGAAATTCAACCAAACATCCTCCAAGAGAACAAATCGATCCATACCGCCCTCAGAGGAACAACGAGAATTACCCCCTACGAACACACCCACAACATTCCAATCACCATCCAACAAAGGACTTCCCACGCTACCCGCATCAGATTGACCATCTCCAACTCCGGCAAGTCCCATTGTAATTTCTTCCTCTTGAATAACAGGAATAAAAGAATCCTGATACTTGGAGTAACTCTTGGCCAGACCCTTTGGATGCTGAAGGCAGTATCGCGTTGCCTCTGAAGCATTCTCAATAGCCCAACCGGCATAATAAGCGTTCCATTCTGCAGGCGGCGCTTTGTGTAGTCTCAAAAGAGCGAGTCCTGATGATGCATCCACAGTAACTACCTCTGCTCCACAAATTGTTTGAAGAGGGCAGCCCGAATTCTGCAGCAAACAGTCCATGTCATCCAACCCAAACTGAAAGACCATGGAGGATACTGAACCTGCAATTGCCTCAGAAGGAACTAGCACAAATGGCTCTGCGTTGTTGAGTGAGTTATTGAGAAGAACTCCGGTCGCATAACGCTGACCATGATCTGTCAAAACGCGAATTAACGATGAGCTCACTCGTGCTTCACGAATAGCTTGAGGCGCATCGGAGTGCCAAAGTGCACATGATTGCATCGGTATAGCTTCTGTTTGGGGTGCGCGATATGAGCCGCTTACAAATGTCACTTCCAATTGCCCCTCACCTCTGCTATTTCTCGGCTCATAATACTCCAAGTAAATTCTCTCGCCTCGAACATGGGGAAGCCCCAATTCCCCCTGCCTATTATCATCATAGGTGAGCGGTCCCATATAGTCCAATCGATCATCAGAATACACATACAACTTACCTCCCTGCGGCATTTGCAGATGACCTAATGTCAATGCAATCGAAAAAGCATTGGAATATGCAACACCCAAAATCCAGAGTCTGTCGCCATTTTCAAGATTTACCCAGCTGCCACTATTTTGCATGCTCCAGGATACGGGCCGAGCATATGCAAAACGATAGGGAACGGAGCGATCCTCTACATCCGCTGCGTCTTCCGCCATCAACCCAACCACATTGGCCTCGCCCAACCATTCATTGGCTATAGGAACAGACAACTGCTGATTCCAGGAAACAGGCGTTCCCGTCCGCTCGAGTTGAGCATTCAAACCGAGTGCAAGCATAACACTTACTATGAGAGCAACTGTTTTCACCTAAAAAGCCGTTCTAATTTTGGTTCTTGAAGTATGGCTAAGGTAACGCATTTTTCGCAACAAATGTCATTGATTTACACTCAAATGATTAATAATTTCATCCAATCATCCAGATAGTCGATAGACAAAAGCAACCAATTAAATTCCGCGCAGGTCATCTCATAACACCTTTTAACCATGAAAAAGAATTTAGCTTTCTTGTTTGCCATTGCAACAATCATCACCACTCCCCTAAGATCTCAGGATTGTGTAGACTCCTCCCTTATTGACCTGAACGCCGCGTGCCCACTTATCTGGTCGCCCGTTTGCGGTTGCAACGGAGAAACATACAGCAATGACTGTGCTGCTACTTTCTATGGTGGAGTTACTTCATGGACTCCCGGCGAATGCGCAAGTGGTTGCATGGATATGTCAGGACTCGACTTCGGATCATGCGATATGTTTTTAGGGTATACCTGGCTCAATGGATCATGCGCTCCTATGAGCGGTTGCGGTTACACCATAGGCAATATCGACTACAGCCCTAACTTCTATACTACGCAATGGGATTGTCAGCAAAACTGCGGCAATACGTTGACCGACTGTGTAAACTATTGGCAAATGGAGCAGGGATTTTTAGTGGATTGCTCGCCTGACTTACAACCTGTATGCGGATGTAACGGTGTCGAATACAACAATGCTTGCAGTGCATTTTATTACGGGGGTTTGACAAGTTATACGAACAGTCCATGCTCCGCAAATGATTGCCGTCGCATTCCTTCCATAATAGACTTTGGTGCTTGCGCTATGCCGCTAGGATGGGCGCGCATGGAACAAGGTTGCATGATGTTGAGCGGTTGCAGTTACGTTGGACAGAACGGATACGATTATTCCACTTTCTTTTTTACATCGGAAGACGACTGTCAGACCGGATGCGACGGAAATAGTACATGTGTCGATTCCAGCCAAATAGATCTTACCGCGTTATGTGCAACCGTAGTTGATCCGGTTTGCGGTTGCAATGGAATAACCTACAATAACTCGTGCGAAGCAATTAATTACGGGGGAGTCACATCATACACCACAGGCCCGTGCACAACTGGTGTTACAGAAACCGAAGGATTCTTTCTGAATGTATACCCGAACCCCTTTGACGATAGTTTCCGATTGGCCACTCAAGGAACAAAACCGAACCACTTTGTCGTTGTTGATGTTACAGGCCGCATCATGACAACTATTCCCGGGTCAAGCACAGCCGAATCAGTGAATACTTCCAACTGGCCTTCTGGTATGTACATCGTGCATGTTTACGACGGCACTACACACATCGACCGCCAGCGCATTCTGAAAAAGTAAGGGACTAGCGATTCGCAGTAAACGCTTTCAAAACATCGAGAACCGACGGGAAGGTGTTGGACTCAACCATGCCCCACTCTTGTGCGGCTATCCATCGCGCTTCCGTAATGCCTTCGATGGCCTGCGGATGAGGTTGGTCATTTCCGTGATGCTTCATCACATACCAATCCGTCGATTTGAGCACTTGCTCACCTTTCATCACATAGGTGTGATAGGTAGTCAATAAGTGATTCAGTAGTTCCAGCTTGTTGATGGAACACTCTTCCTCCACTTCTCGCAGAGCAGCCAATTCAAGTTCCTCATCCTCCTCAACCTTTCCTTTGGGTAAATCCCATTTTTCAAGTCGGTGAATGAAGAGCACCTCCTCCCGTTCATTCGATACCACGCCACCTGCTGCCCGTATCAAAAGAAATTGAGAGGTGAACTGCTGCCACGACCATTCAACATCCCGGCATATCATGCAAATCACCTTAGCACCGCGGTCGATGGCGCTTTCTATCAACATAGTATCAGCCTTACCCTGTGAAACGATAACCTCCGTTCCCTGCTGTAAAGCGGGCGACTCCGATTCGTTCATGAAAACAACCGGTCTGTTA
>JBIKSC010000249.1:0-3959 GCA_044348775.1 Flavobacteriales bacterium
GAATCACTCTGCTTTTTTCTTTCACTTTCCAATACAGCCGGTGGCGCATTATTCACGAAACGCTCATTGCTCAACTTTGCTTCCACCGACTTCAAGAACCCTCTAACGTAATTCAATTCCGCTTCGATTTTTTGTTTCTCAGCTTCTACGTCGATTTGCTCAGTGAACGGAATAAAGTATTCTGCCGATGCGGTTACGAATGAGAAGCAGCCGGTTGGTTTTTCCGTTGAATAGACAATGGATTTAACGTTACAAAGATGTTGAATGACTGCGTCGAAATCTTTTCCTGTCTCTTGATTGACACGAACCATGAGCTCAACAGATTCCTTGTTTGCGATGTTTTTTTCTTTGCGAATGTTACGAATTCCGATTACGACTTCAGACATCCGGTCGAATGCAGCGATGATAGCTGTATCGACATTCCCCGGGGTTGGCCAAGACGCAATGCAAATAGAACTTCCTTGCGTGCGTGGTTTCAAGTAGTGCCATATTTCTTCGGAAAGGAACGGCATGAATGGATGCAGAACGCACAAGAGGTCTTCTAGAATTTCAACCGAAGCTGCATACGTTGTGGAATCCATTCCCTGACCATAAGGTGGTTTTACCATTTCAAGGTACCACGCGCAGAAGTCATCCCAAACCAATTTGTAGGTGGTCATCAATGCTTCATTGATGCGGAATTTTTCATAGTCGTCGTTCAAAGAGGCCAACGTAGCGTTGAACTTGCTGCGCATCCAAGCAACTGCGGTTTTCGCCGCTTCTGATTGAGTGAGCGATGGGTCAACTTTTTCTTCCCAACCCTTTACCAATCGGAATGCATTCCAGATTTTATTGGCGAAGTTGCGGCCTTGTTCGCAAAGGGATTCGTCAAATAGCAAATCATTACCTGCTGGCGAAGAGAGTAGCATACCCACACGCACTCCATCGGCACCATAGACTTTCATCAAATCGAGAGGATCCGGAGAGTTGCCGAGCGACTTTGACATTTTTCTTCCCTGCTTGTCACGCACAATGCCAGTGTAATACACATTGCGGAAAGGCAAATCATTGCGGTATTCGTATCCGGCAATGATCATACGTGCCACCCAGAAGAACATGATTTCAGGAGCGGTCACCAAATCGTTGGTAGGGTAGTAGTAGTTGACCTCTTCGTCAGAGTAAAAGCCATCAAATACACTAATAGGCCACAACCATGAAGAGAACCAGGTGTCGAGAACATCTTCTTCTTGACGAATGGATTCGGCATCTACCGCAATTCCTTTTTGAGCAAATTGCTGCAGTGCCTCTTCTTTAGTTTTGGCTACTTCGAACTGACCATCGGGCGCATACCAGGCCGGAATTCGATGCCCCCACCAAAGCTGACGTGAAATACACCAATCCTTGATGTTTTCCATCCAGTTACGGTAACTGTTCTTGAATTTCGGAGGGAAGAATCGGATATCATCGTTCATCACATGATCGAGCGCAGGCTTGCTAAGCTCTTTCATGTCAACAAACCATTGCAATGAAAGTCGTGGTTCCACGACAGCGTCGCTTCGTTCACTAAAGCCAACCTTGTTTATGAGCTCCTCAATTTTTACCAGATTGCCTGATTTTTCGAGGTCTTCGGCAATTTGCTTGCGGACATCAAATCGATCCATGCCAACGTAGAGTTGTCCTGCTTCGCTGATGGTTCCGTTGTCGTTCATCATATTGATGATTTCCAACTTGTATTTTTCGCCGAGCATGAAGTCATTCATGTCGTGCGCAGGCGTAACTTTTAAGCACCCTGTTCCGAATTCCATTTCAACATATTCATCCGCGATCACGGGAACTTCGCGATTGACCAATGGTACTATCGCCTTTTTGCCGTGCAGATGTTTGTATCGTTCGTCTTTCGGATTCACACACACCGCAGTATCACCCAAAATGGTTTCCGGGCGTGTGGTTGCTATGGTGATATATTCGTCGCTACCCGCAATTTGGTAACGCACGTGGTATAACTTCGAGTTGACTTCGCGGTAAATAACTTCCTCATCAGATAAAGCAGTGAGCGCTGCGGGATCCCAGTTTATCATGCGTTCACCGCGGTAGATTTTCCCTTTTTTGTAGAGGTCAATAAACGTATCCACTACGCTCTCGTAGTATTTCTCGTCCATGGTGAAGCGAGTGCGATCCCAGTCGCAGCTTGCTCCTAGTTTCTTCAATTGTTCGAGAATGATACCGCCATGTTTGTGCGTCCATTCCCATGCGTGCTCCAAGAACTTTTCGCGAGAGAGATCACTTTTTTTAATGCCTTCCGCACGGAGTTTCTGAACCACTTTGGCTTCTGTCGCAATAGAGGCGTGGTCGGTGCCGGGTACCCAACATGCGTTTTTGCCTTGCATTCGAGCACGGCGAACCAGCAAATCCTGAATGGTGTTATTCAGCATGTGACCCATGTGCAATACGCCGGTAACGTTTGGCGGTGGTATAACAATCGTGTAGGGTTCACGACCGTCGGGCACGCTTTTGAAAAGCTTGTGCTCCATCCAGTAGCCGTACCATTTGTCTTCGGTTAAAATTGGGTCGTATTTGCTGGGTATTTCTGCGCTCATGTTACGTCACTTTTGGGAGTCGCGAAAATAACACCAACTAATGCAATTGCGAAACAGCTTTTGGCTTGTCGAGTATGCGACTCCAGAGTGTTCCGAATGCTCGGTTGAAATCCTCTTTTTTCCATTCCGGCATTATTTGATTTGCACACCAGCCTTCCTCACATGGTTCAATTCTCCAATGAAAAACGAATGCCTTATGCGGTTCCGTTTGCGTAAAGTCTGAGCGACCCCATTTGGCTGTGAAGAAATCAATGCCATCGTTATAGGGTGTGGCCAAATAGGCTCCCTGCCCAAACCATACGAGGGCCTTCATAATGCGCTGATCAGGATGATTTTCGATCAGTTCACGATGGATGGGATAGGCAACCCATTCAACGATTGGGTCTTCTTGAAGCAAGGAATACTCTCCAAAATACAGGCTGTCTTGCGACACTGCGATACTCGACCAAAGTATGTTATTGAACATGGTAGGGGTCGTTTTCAGCGTGTGATAGGGAATGCTACTCGCCTTAAGTTGACTTTCGAAATGGGAGTGAACGGTGTATTTGTGATAGAACGTGAGAAGCATATACAGTCCGGCGTATGAGCATGCTGCTGCAGCCCACCGAATACGATTGGGGTTTTCTCTATGGAGAAATAAGGGCACCAGCATAAGAAGCAGGAACGGAATCGTCCATAAAGGGTCAACCACCGAAATGTTATTGAAGCCTACGAGATGATCCGTAAAAGGAAGAAGCAGTTGAGTGCCGTAGGTCGTGCAACAATCCAGTAGTGCGTGGGTAATCAGAACAGAAGCCCAGAAGATATACCAACGGCGAAAGGATATCAAGTCTTTCCATTTGTTATGGCACCACTTGGCCAATGGGTAGGACAAAAGCAAGTGAATGAAAAGAGCGTGAGAATAGCCTCGGTGAATTTGAAGCTTGGTGATTTCATCGCTGAACAATGGATTGAGCAATACGTCGAGGTCGGGAAGAGTTCCTCCTATGGCGCCAAGTAACTGAGCTTTATTTCCTAATTTCTTCCCAAGTAGAACTTCTCCCACTGCGGCCCCCAATACGATTTGGCTTAATGAATCCATGTGGCGAATTAACAACACAAGGTTGTCCAAGTTCAAATGTGTGAAATTCAGTTGAAAAATGATTCGCTAAATGCATCAAGTATGGAAGACTCGAGTAAATTCGACTTAAATCTTAACAACCATGAAGCATTTCGTCTTTTCATTAGCAGTGCTTGCTGCATCGATTTTCACAAGTTGTTCTCCAACCAGTGAAGAACAGATTGTAGCCGATACGCAAGGGTTATCCGGTAAACTTGTGCAGCGCGAAGCACTCGTGCAGGTTCCCCAGGGTGAACCTTTTTCGAAACAGAAGGTCGACGATT
>JBIKSC010000045.1:0-14067 GCA_044348775.1 Flavobacteriales bacterium
TACACCAGCAACAAGACGCCGGCGTTCCGCCATTGCAGTATGAATCATGTGGATGGGACCCTGAGATTCAAGATCCGGAGACCGTTACAATCGGCCTTGCCAACTTGAACACGACGAACTCCACTTTCGACATCGTAGTTAGCAACCCACAAAATGAATTGTGGGCAATGCAATTGGATATAAGCGGTGCAGTTATTACGGGCGTTCAGAACTTGTTGCCTACCGCTACTTGGGGAGCGCACATTCACTTCGATGGAAATACGGTTGCTGTTACTAGCGAAGGAAATACGAAAGTTCCTACGTATACCGCGTCAACGGCCATCTTGCGAGTAACCTATTCTTCGCTTACTTCAAGCACCGTTTGTATCAGTAATATCGTTGATGTTCTCAATGATTTTAACCACAACGTATTGGGTACGATTGGCAACTGTGTAGGAACGGCAGCTAACGTAGTTGCGAACTTCACAGCCTCAGCCACTTCTATTTGCCAAGGCTCATCAGTTACTTACACCAATAGTTCTGTTGGAGCAACCACGTACAGTTGGTCATTCCCCGGAGGTACACCTGCTACAAGCAGCGCAGCTAACCCTGTTGTTCAGTACAGCACACCGGGAACTTACAATGTTACTCTCACAGCTTCGAACGCAAGCTTCAGCGATGCTGAGGTGAGAACGAACTACATTACTGTTGGCAGCAGCGCTACTTGGTATCGCGATGCGGATGGTGATGGCTATGGTAATGCCGGAAACACTGTTTCGGCTTGCACTGCGCCTTCAGGATATATTGGTGTTGCCGGAGACTGCAACGACAACTCAGCAGCCGTTCGTCCGAATGCGACAGAGGTTTGCAACAACATCGACGACAACTGTTCAGCAGGAATTGATGAAGGTTTTGACGTCGACAACGATGGTTTCACAACATGCGAAGGCGATTGCAACGACAACAGTTCAATCGTTCACCCGGGTGCATTCGAAATCTGCAATGGTGCAGATGAAGATTGTGATGGCAGCATAGACGAAGGTTACGACGCAGATAATGATGGTTACACCTCATGCGGCGGCGACTGCAACGATAACAATGGCGCTATTCGCCCTAATGCTGCTGAGACATGCAACACGACAGATGATGATTGCGATGGATCTGTAGACGAAGGTTTTGACGCCGACAACGACGGCTTCACCTCATGTGGTGGAGACTGTAATGACAATAATGCTGCGATTCGTCCGGGTGCAACAGAAACATGCAACGGTGCGGATGATAACTGCAATGGATCTATTGATGAAGGCTTCGATGTAGATGGTGATGGATTTACCACATGCGAAGGCGATTGCAATGACAATAACATCAACATCAACCCGGAAGCTTCGGAAGTTTGTTCAAACTTCACCGACGACAACTGTTCAGGGGTTGTTAACGAAGGTTGTTGCAATGTTACTTTGAACGCGACCTCTTCGAGCACAACTTGTGCTGCGATTGCTAATGGTTCAATCAATTTGACCGTAACAAATGGCGCGTCTCCTTACACCTACATATGGAGCAATGGAGCTACAACAGAGGATATCTCAAATCTTGCTGCAGGAACGTACAGTGTCTCTGTAACAGATTTTTATGGTTGCTCAGCAACCACGTCGGTGTCGGTTACTAATGGAACTACGGGCGCTCCCGCTACTCCTACAGCTATTGATGGACCTTATGGTGTTTGTCGTAGCTCAAGCGGAAACGTATTTACGACTCCTGCTGTTCCTGGCGCGACTTCATATCAATGGACCTTGCCAACCGGTGCAACAGGTAGTTCAACTACGAACTCAATCACACTGAGTTTCAGCTCTACCTATAACACAAGTAACTTAGCAGTCCGCGCAGTGGGGCCTTGCGGCACAAGTGCATCATTCAGTCGTGGCGTGTATGCGCATACAACTGTTCCGGTTTCTCCATCAGCGTTGACTGGCCCAACATCGGAGGTTTGCGCAGGAACTACACGCACCTACACATGTACCTCTGTCATGGCGGCTTCGAGCTATCAGTGGACTGCACCAACCAATGCGACAATTGCATCCGGACAAGGAACACAAACAGTTACCATTGCCTTCGCATCCAATTTTGGCGCGAGTGGAACCGTAAGTGTTCGTGCTCAAAACTGTTTTGGAGTTAGTGCAGCACGCACGTTGACCGTTTATAATATACCGGGTACACCGGGAACCATAAGCGGTTCAGCAAACAATGTTTGTCCGGGCAATGTGCTGACGTATAGTGTAGCAGCAGTGCCAGGTGCAACTAGCTATGCATGGACAGCGGCAACCAATACTACAATTCTATCAGGTCAAGGAACGAATTCTATCACCTTGAGCGCGGCTTCGAATTTTAGCACTGGAACTCTGTCGGTGCGTGCAGTGAGCAGCTGCGGACAAAGCGCGGCGAGATCTTTAGGTTTGAGTAAGAATCCTGCAACACCATCCGCTATGACGGGTCAAACATCTAACTTGTGTGGTGGAGGTCAGTTTACGTATTCTGTTACTGCCGTGAACGGTGCAACAAGCTATTTGTGGACGGTTCCAACCGGCTGCACCATTGCAACCAATAATGGCAACTCTATCGTGCTGAATATTCCAAGCACATTCACTACAGGTACTTTGAGTGTGCGTGCTTATAACAGTTGCGGAGGTAGTTCGCTGCGAAGTGTTTCACTTACTCGTTTGCCTTCAACTCCAGCCAGTATTGTCGGTACCTCTTCTCTTTGTGCTAATCTAGTGGGGGCAGCCTACTCAACAACGGCAGTAGCCGGAGTTACTCAATCGTGGTCGGTGCCTGCAGGGGTTACAATTACAGGAGGACAAGGAACAAACAGTATAACTTGTAACTGGGGATCACAGTCAGGATCTGTATCGGTGCGCAATGTAAACGCCTGTGGACAATCAAGCGCGACCAGCAAGTCTGTGACTGTAATAACATGTATTGAGAATGGAGGGTCCGATTTGGCGCGTGCTGCAGAATTGGAAGCGTATCCGAATCCAAGCAATGGATCTTTTGTGATTCGAGCCAATGAAGCGGGTGATTACTATTTAATGAATAGTCTTGGTCAAGTAATAGAATTGGTGAAATTGAATGCAGCGAACAATTTCCGATATGAAATCGGTGGGTTGAGTGCCGGTATCTATTTCATCAATGGAAATGTCAATGGAACTGCCATTACAGAGCGAGTAGTAGTAACCGGAAATTGAAAATGAAATGAATGAAATTGAAAAGGGCCGCTCAGCGGCC
The DNA here is from genome assembly GCA_044348775.1 of Flavobacteriales bacterium. GTDB lineage: Bacteria > Bacteroidota > Bacteroidia > Flavobacteriales_D > Sanyastnellaceae > JAIBBG01. The sequence continues at coordinate 3,259 of JBIKSC010000045.1, forward strand.
CTTTTCTTTTTTTTACAACGTTCCTAGTAAATAGAGGATTTCAATTTCTTGAATTTTGAGTTGTGTGGAAATTTCAGCTTCTTGCACACGCAAATCGAATAGTTGTTGTTCGCGTGTGTTGATTAGAAACACACTGCTTTCACCCGAGTTGAATTTTTCTCGCTCCGCATCGAGTAAGCGTTGCATATTGCTTACGTTGCTTGATACGTTTGTGAGCTGAAGTCGCAGAAGTTCAAGTTGACGAATAGCGGCGAGAGCTTTATTTCGAATTACCGTTGTTTTTTGCAAGGCTTCCAATTCGAGTTCTTCGATTTTGATGCGTGTTATTCCCAGCTCCCCTTTTGCTTTGCGCATCAGAATGGGCCAAGAAATTTGTGCGCCCCACTTGTAGTTATTCAGCATTAATATGTCGCTAGCGGGTTCTGTAGCTTCACTTAGTGCGTTGTATTGAAGATTCACAACAGGCTTCATCAACTCTTTCTTCCAACGCTCTTCTGCACGGAGTTGCTCTAGCATTGGGGTAAATTTCAGAAGCTGCGGATTGGTTGAAGCCAAGCTGTTGGTTCTGTCGGTGAGAACATTTGTATTAATCAACGCCTCATCGAATAAGATTTCCTTTTGAGGTACTGTGTTTTTGATTGATTCTAAGGGAATGAAATTCTGTTCATTTTCTTCCCATAGGTGTGATGTCAAGTCGAAAGATTCTTTGGCCCACTTGGCCTCGGCTGATTGATACTTTTGTTTTCTGTTCTGAACCTGTATAGCTGTTTCGAGTGTATCGATTGAAGCGATATCGCCCGCCAGAAAGCGATTTTTGGTGTCTGTCAATCGTTGCTCGGCAATGGCAACCCATTCTCGGTGGATGTCGAGTACTTTTCTGGTCATCCACCATTCCCAGTATTGTTTGTACGCATCGTAGCGCAGTTCCTGTGTCAAGCGATTTTGCTCAATAACGGAATAGCGCTGATACGCTTGAGCCTGGCGCATTTCTGTGCGGCTTTTGTCCGTTATCAACCCCTGACCTAAAGGGACTGCAATACCTGCATTGAGCAGCCCTCCGTTGGGTGTTGTTTCATCCGGGCTAACGTATGTGCCATTGGCATTTTCGAAGCTCGATTTTAGAATGAGTGGTGCACGAAGAGGCACATCCACACCAACATACGTTTGGTTGTAGTATTCAGTGGACTTGAAGAATTTGTTTTGGTGTGTGGCGGAAATCTTCGGGTCGAAGGCACCTTTTGCCTTGGTTAGTTCTTGTTGTCCTTTTTCTACGCTCAAGTCGGCCATGCGCAATGCGGGATGGTTGTTGAGCATCACCTTGAATGCATCATAGGTGAGTACCTCTTCGCTTTGAGCGTGAATTTTCCAGCTGCAGGAAGCCGAAACGAGGATCGCAATCAGTTTTATGTGAGCTGAGTGATTATTTCTTCTCCTTGTCGTCATCGGCTTTATAGTAGCTGGGTGGGAATCCGTTGAACTGTCGCCATAGTTCGTACCCAAGTGGCACGTCCTTCAGCAAAGCCATACCATGGGCACCCGCGCCCACACGAATGCCGGATGGCCATGGCACATCGCCGGGGTCGGGCGCAACAAGAATGCGATACTCTCCTTGGTTGTTTGTGAAGTTATCGATGGCGACCACAACACCACCGTATGTGCCGGCAGAGGCACCTGGCCATCCGCTGAAAACGAAAGCAGGCCAGCCATCAAAAATGAATCGTACTTTTTGGCCTTTGGAGAGCAGGGGATAATCAATGGGTTTTACCATCAGCTCTACTGCGAGTTCATAATTGGCGGGCATAAGGCTTACTATTTCCTCGCCTTCTTTGATAGTTTCTCCAATACCTGTTTTGATAGCTCGTGTTACATATCCATCCGCCGGTGATGTGATGAAATAGAACCCGCTTCGCTGGGTGTAACCGGCGAATTGACTTTGAAGTTTGGTAACCTGGGCCTCCGTATCGTACAGTACACTCATAGTTGAGAATTTGTCGCTTTCCGCCTTCGATACCTTATCACGGAAATCTTGCGAAATCGTATTCAGCTCTGTGCGAGCGTTGGTCAGTTCTTGTCGAGCCATGAGTAGTTTGTTTTCCGTCTCCATTTGTTTCGCTCGGGCGTTTTGATAAGCCACCTCGCGCTGCTCAAGTTCCGTTTCCGATTTCAGTCCTTTTTCGAAAAGTGATTTAAATCGCTCATACTGATCACGCGCTATTACCGCATTTCCTTTAACCACATTAAAGTCCATGCTGTCGCTCTGAACTTTTAGAATCGACTGCTTTATTTTGAGCTCTTGCTGACTGCGTTTCAGCTTTGCACTTTCATTGAGAGCATCTATTTGTCTGTCGAGTGCAGCAACTTTTTGCATGTAACCGGATACGCTTGATTCCTTACTCTTGATTTGGTCTTCGACATTTACAAGAAGGTTCGGATCGAAGTAATCGTCTTTGATTTCGGAGATGCGCATAATGGTATCCCCGGCTTTGACAAAATCACCTTCGCTCACGTACCACTGTTCTACCTTACCCGGTATGATGGTTTGAATAGCCTGCGGGCGCTGGTCTGGACGGAGTGAGGTAAGTCGGCCGTTTCCGCTAATGTTTTGAGTCCATGGTAAGCAGAGGAGCACAATGAGAACGCCGAGCAGGACAAAGAGTGAACGCTTCAGCACTCGGTGGTTTTTACCGGCCGAAAGTTTACGAAACGATTCGAATTCGTCTTGCTTAATTCTTCCTTTGATGGATGAGTCCGAGAGTTCAAGCATGTCCAATAGATTAAGCTTTTTGCATGGTTACCACTCTACCGGTCAATTGATGAATAGCCGGGTTGTTACTGATGATTAAAATCGTCGCCTGCGGGAATTCGCGCAGGATGTTCTGAAGAATTTCCATGCGTTCATCGGGTAAGATTGCCTGCAAGTTATCCTCCATTAAAATCAGGTGAGGGTTGCCTATTAGACAACGCGCGAGAACCAGCTTCCGCAAGATTCCTCCCGATAATATTTTTCCTTCGGGGTCAATCATGGTGTGGTAACCTTCCGGCATGTGTGTAATGCTATCGTGCAATTTCACGAGTCGTGCCGCCTCCATCACCTGGTTTATATCGATGTGTTTTCTTCCACAGGTAATGTTCTCCACGACGGTACCTTTGAACACGCCTTGATCGGTGAAGTTCTCCCCGGTTATTTCACGCAGCGTAACGAGGTCGATGTTTTCCAGAGGCAGTCCATTCACGGTGATACTGCCCTGAAATCCGGCAAAATATCCCGTGAGCAATTTCATCAAGAGTGTTTTACCGCTTCCGTTTCCACCTGCTACACAAACGCGTTCACCCGGCATTATTTCCAGATTGAAATTGTGTATTACAGGTGTGTTTGCATCCGAAAATGTGTAGGACAGGTTGTCAATTTTCACATGAACACCTTCTTTTTTCAATGTTTCTCGAAGATCTATTCCGCCTTCACGTTCCAGTTGAATATCAGTGATGCTGCCGATTTTATCGAGCGCCGTGAGAACATCATACACCGTGCTCATGTTGAGAATGACTTTTTCAACGCTGCCGATAATCATGAGGATTACGATTTCGGCAGCAACGAATTGCCCGATGTTGATTTGTCCGTTGATGACCAGAATACTTCCTGCGATGATGAGGCTTGCAGCAAGAATAATTTTGAATAGAACAAGCACTTTGTATTGAGTAACAAGTATTGCAAAGTGGCGCTTTCGAGCATCGAGGTACTTCGAGGTGTGATAATCGGTTTGCTCGAGGGGCATCGACGTGATGCCGCTTAGTTTAAAGGTGGTGAATGTGCGTGAGAGTTCTTCGAGCCAATGGGCCACAGCAAATTTGTGCTTGCTTTCTTCCAGGCTGCTGTCAAGACCTTCTTTACCGGTGAGTTTGAAGATAGCCGCAATGAGGAGAATGAGAATGAGACCGAGGAGAATGAAGAGTGGGTGGTAAAAAGAGAGGAGAATTAGACCGAAAATAATTTGAATGGCCGCTGTCGAGAAATCGAGAAGAAGCTTGGATATCCCTTTCTGGACAGTCATGATTTCGAAGAAGCGATTCATGACCTCCGGAAAGTACTTGGATTTTACAGAGTCGAAGGAAGCTCGAGGAAGACGATAAGCAAAGTCAAACGATGAACGAACAAACAATCGTTGTTCGATGGCTTCTGTGATGGCCATTTGGCGCAGTTGAAGAAGTCCGTTGAAGAACACACCCAGTATCACGAAAACAACGAGCACTATCCAGGAGGCGCGCAATTCACCCGCCTGAAGCAGGTTGATGATGGCTTGAATGCCAAGGGGTAAAGTAAGGTTGACCATCCCCTGAAACAGGGCGAAGATGTAGACATTCCGTATCTCGGATTGTTCAGATTTTACCAAACGCCACAGGCGTTGCAAAGGACTAATTTGACTCATATACAGGTATAGTGTCAGAATTTCAGCCCGATGTGCTCATTCAGCAAGCAAATGCGTTGGCTTTTCGGGCGCAATGATAGTTAAAGCATCCGAATGGGGGCAAAGTTCACCTATTTCGGGTGACCTTACTTAGGAAAATTTAATGATTACGCTGTCAATAACATGCGCGGCATCTTCGCATTTATCGGTCGCGTTTTCCAGAAACGTAATTACTTCTTTGGTTTTTAGGATCACCATGGCATCTTTTTCATTTTTGAAAAGATCGGCAATGGTGGTATTCATAATCTTGTCCGCTTCGTTTTCCAGGGTATTGATTGTGTGGAGATGCGCCTTTACTTTTCGAACATTGCGCAAGCTCCGCATTTCGCGCAAGGCACTTTGAAGTTCGATGGCTGATAGTGTAATGATTTCAGCCAGGCGAATCATGGCGGGGCTTATCTGATGAACCTTGTAGATGTCGAGGCGCTTGGATGTGCCGTAGATATAGTCAACGACGTCATCAATTGCAATGGCAAGAGCATGAATATCTTCTCTATCAAAGGGAACAATAAACGTATTTCCTGTTTCACGCATGATGGCGTGCGTAATCTCATCGCCTTGTTTCTCGAGGAGATTGATGGTTTCGAAAGATTGGATTCGTGTAACTGAGTCGGATTTCAGCGCATTTTCCAACACTTTTGCAATCTCCACCAGGTTGCTACAAGCCTGGTCGAATAGCGGATAAAACAACTTGTCCTTGGGCAAAAGCGCCTGAAAAATAAAGTCGATTGAGCGTTTCACAATAGGTTCTTCTTCTTGCGAATTAAGTTGTTCTGTTTCGTCGGTATTCAAAGGCTTCACGATTTAGGGTAAAAATGAGAATCTCTTAACACAAAGCTAACAAACGAGCTTGGCTTGATGTGATTAAGCAGAGAAATGTCACTGATGTTTCGAAAGGCTATTGCAAGCCCAAAAAATAACAACCTGCTAATCAATTGATTGTTGCGAAAAGATGAACAGCGACACCGCTTTGCATAACAATATGGTAACATAAAGTAAAGGCTCTGTTCTCATACCACGGGTTCTTTTGCCGAAATCGTTTGTACGTATGAATTTGTTCAAAATGTTCGCGCCCAAGTCGGGCGATTTTTTCGACTCCTTTGCTCAGTCAACCCGCAATTTGGTTGCTATGTCTCAGAAATTCAAGGAGTTGTTGGACGCGAAGGAAGGAGAGAGAGATGGGATTGTGAGGGAGATTCACGATTTGGAACATGTTGGTGATCAAATTACCCACGATCTCTTCATTCAATTAAGTGAGAATTTTATTACGCCCTTCGATAGGGAGGATATCCACTATTTGGCTACTTCACTAGATGATGTTGCGGATTTCATTAATGGAACGGCATCTCGAATTTCATTGTATCAATTGAAAGAGATTGATCAGGTTATGCATGGCTTAGCCAGTGTTTTGTCGAGGCAGGTAGTGGAAATAGATAGTGCTATTCAAAACTTGCGAAACATGAAGAATGCTCAGCGGGTAAGAGAAGCAATTGTGCGCATCAATGATCTGGAAAATGAAGCAGACAGCATTTTTGATCTAGCTATTGCCCGTCTTTTTTCGGAAGAAACGAATGCTATCGAGATGATTAAAAAGAAGGAGATTCTTTCTGTTTTGGAGACCGCCACCGACAAGTGTGAGGATGTTGCCAATGCGATTGAATCGATTCTGGTAAAGAACTCTTAAGGCTGCTCTATGGAATACTCAATTTTGCTTATTTCTGTCATAGCGCTGGCTTTGATATTTGATTTCATCAATGGATTCCACGATGCTGCGAACTCTATTGCAACCGTTGTTTCTACTAAAGTTCTTACTCCTTTTCAAGCGGTGGTGTGGGCGGCATTTTTCAATTTCGTTGCCTTTTTCATTTTCAAAGATCATAGTGTTGCAACGACCATCGCAAAGTCGGTGAAGGAAACCTATATCACGGCAGCCAATAATCCGTTGGCCATGATATTTTCCGGTTTGTTGGCCGCTATTACTTGGAACCTGATAACCTGGTGGTACGGAATTCCTTCCTCTTCTTCGCACACTCTTATTGGTGGTTTTGCCGGTGCGTTTTTGGCGGCCTTCGGTTGGCAAGCCATCAATGGTGGAATCGTTATGGCAACTGCCATTTTCATTTTCGTTGCGCCAATTGCGGGTATGATAATGTCTTACCTGATATCGGTGTGGTTTCTCAATTCGTTTCGAAAGGGACCTTTCATGAAGATTGTTTCGCTGACGATTATAACACTCGTCGTTTTCGCTGTTTACAATGCGCTTGAGTTCAAGAGAGATTTTAATGGAGGTAGCTCCTACACGCTGATGTTCGAAGAAAAACTGTCTAAGGATGATGTGAAAAAGTTGCTCACCATCAAGACTGATGAGATGAAGGAGTATACACCCTCGGTAAGCTTAGCGAGCAATACCGATGAAGTCGCAGACATGCGTTATACGGTTCGATTTGATTATCTCAAAAAGAACGGAGAGACTGCGGAGAATGGCGCGCTCACTGCAGCTATTATTCAACGATTGGAGTCAGAAAAAAAGGAGTATACGATTGAAGAGTCGCACCGAATTACGGAAGCTTCTGCGGATCGATATGATGCATCCAACTTGAAGAGCAGCTTTGAATCGTATTGGTTGAAAGTGATATTTCATGGCTCTAATTTCAAGTGGATATTGTTGGGCTTCATTGTTTTGGTGATGGGAGTGTTCACCCTTTTCCTAAGTTCGATGCACAACTCGAGGGCAAACTCATCTTTTAAGAAGTTGCAATTGTTTTCGTCTGCAGCATTCAGCGTGGGCCATGGAGGCAATGACGCGCAGAAGGTGATGGGTATTATTACCGTGGCACTCATGGCGGGAGGACAGATTACGAGTTTAAAGGATATGCCCAATTGGGTGCCTCTCTCGTGTTATGCAGCCATTGCACTGGGCACGATGAGCGGCGGCTGGAAGATTGTGAAAACCATGGGCGCCAAAATCACCAAGGTCACACCGTTTGAGGGCGTAGCAGCTGAAACGGCCGGAGCGATTACCCTCTTCTTCACAGAGGGATTGAAGTTCCCGTGGAAAATGGGAGGCGAGGTTATCAAAGGTATTCCGGTGAGCACCACGCATACTATTACCGGCTCTATTATCGGTGTAGGAATTACCAAGCGTGTATCGGCGGTGAAATGGGGTGTAACAGGTAAATTATTAGTGGCGTGGATTATCACCATTCCAATCTCTGCCGCGATGGGCGCCGTCACCTATTGGATCATGCGCTTGCTCGGGTTTTAAGGGTGCTTGCACGCGAATAAAAATTCCGGAAGGAGAAACAGTAGCAGAATGAGAGTGAGTGCCTAGCGCTCCCTACAATTCTATAATACTACAATCCTATAATCCTACAATCCTTCTTAGCCCCGTGTTCTCTTCGCGCCTTTGCGGTTCAAAAACAAAAAACCGCAGAACCAAGTTTGAAAAAAGTTGTTTTGTTGAACAGTAGGACGCTTTTCTTGCGTTCGGTAAATCATGATGAACCTAGCTAAAACGTGCTCGATGTTGTTGATGTGCCTGACTCTGGCCGCCTGTAGTCAAACACCCACACAACAATCGACCGCGCCCACACCTGCAATGAACAATCCGCATTATTCAAGAATTGACACTACACACCTGGAAGTAAGTAACGATGAATGGTCACGCATTTTGCCGCGTGAGCTATATCTCGTGGCCCGTGAGGCCCATACTGAGCGAGCATTCACAGGGAAGTACTACGAAAACGAGGTCATTGGAACTTACTACTGCGCTGTATGTGGAAATACACTTTTCCGCTCCGACTCTAAATTTCATAGCGGTTGCGGATGGCCAAGTTTCTTTCAGAGCATTCGCAAGGATGCAACGAAATATACCCTCGATAAAACCCACGGCATGATACGCACCGAGGTAACGTGCGGCCGCTGCGATTCCCACTTGGGACACATTTTCGATGATGGTCCGCCGCCCACCTACAAGCGCTATTGCATGAATTCGGTCTCGCTGGATTTTGAACCCGACGTGAACCCGTCAGATAAATAATTGTTTTGCGGCCATGGCAGTAGGTAAGAAAATAGAAGGAGAAGATTACTACTACACCGAAGAGGGATATATCGTTTTCACCGAAAAGTATCACCTCAAACGCGGCTATTGTTGTCAAAGCGGTTGTCGCCATTGTCCGTATGGTTTCGACATACGCACCGGAAAATTCAAGGACTGATTCCCTACATTTGGCTCATGCAAACAATCTTCGCATGGGCATGCTCGCTAACGTTGCTGATTTCAGCTTTTCATGTGCGAGCGCAAGATTCTACTTCATTTGAACTTTCGGGTTACGCCGAATTCTATTGGGGCGCTCAACAAGGCGGTTCCGACGAGCGTCCGGCGTTTTTGTATAACCATACGGATAACGGTCCGGCGCTCAATTTGGCGTGGGTAAAGTACACCATTCGCCACAACCGCTGGCAGTTGGTTGCAGCACCTATGGCGGGCACGTATGCACGGAGAAACATGGCTTCTGAACCCAACGCTGTGCAACATATTTACGAAGCATCGCTTGGTTTTCGAATCAATAATAACTCACGCCTCGATGCGGGTATTATGCCTTCGCACATCGGGATGGAAACCAATATCGGTGCTGATCAAATGAACGTAACACGCGGCTTGCTCGCTGAGAACACACCTTACTATGAATGCGGATTGCGCTGGTCGGGGAAAACAGAATCAGGCTTGAACTGGGCGGTTTTATTGCTGAATGGTTGGCAGCGTATCGGTTTGGATGACGGCCGCAATTGGCCGGCTTTTGGTGTGCAATTGCAGCATGTAAAAGCGAATGGTCGTGTGTTGAACTATTCCAATTACATGGGTACCATTGGCGATCGTGTCACCATTTATCACAACACCTATGGTCAATGGAAGGTAGGCAACCACTGGAGCGTTCAAACCGAGTTGAATTATGAATCGGTTCCGCTGGAGAAAGACTTTGTCGGATACTCACTGGGTATAGGTCGCACCTTCGCCGAAAAATGGATGGCTGCATGCAGGTTTGAACAAACACGTGATAACCGTGGTGATTTTTTCCGCACACGCTACGCCCCTGTGAATCTCAACCCTGGCGGTTGGTCGGTGAACGTCGACTACAGCCCATTCAAGAAGTTGAAGTGCAGAGTGGAGGCGCGGCGACTATGGTCGGCCAAGGGCGAGCAGATCGAAGTATTACCGATCACCTCTTCTTTGTGGTTGTTAACCGCATCGGCTTCTGTTTCTTTTTGAACTGTTGAAGGTGCTGCAAGGTTTTAGCACCTGTAGCCGAAATTTGCACAAAACACAACCTGATGAATACAGCGGAACTAGCTGAAGATATAGCGATTTTTCAAGATGCCATTCGCGCGGGGATTCCCTCCTCGTTGCCGGATGCGCCGGAATACGATACAGCGATTAATCACGCTCCGAAAAGAAAGGATATTCTTTCGCAGGATGAAAAGAAACTAGCCTTGCGCAATGCGCTGCGTTATTTCCCGCAGCACTTGCACGTTTCATTAATCGAAGAGTTCAAGCATGAGTTGGAAGTGTATGGCCGCATCTACATGTATCGCTTCCGCCCGACGTATGCCATGCATGCGCGCCCCATTGATCAGTACCCGGTGAAGTCGCAGCAGGCAGCTGCTATTATGCTCATGATCCAAAACAATTTGGATCCGCGTGTTGCACAGCATCCACATGAGCTCATCACGTATGGTGGCAATGGAGGTGTGTTTCAGAACTGGGCGCAGTACCTGCTCACCATGCAGTACCTGAGCGAGATGGGCGAGGATCAAACTCTCGTCATGTATAGCGGACATCCGCTTGGTTTATTTCCTTCGCACAAAGACGCGCCGCGCGTAGTAGTGACGAACGGCATGGTGATACCCAACTACTCGAAGCCCGATGATTGGGAGAAATTCAACGCGTTGGGTGTAACGCAGTACGGACAGATGACAGCAGGCTCGTATATGTACATCGGTCCGCAAGGCATCGTGCACGGTACTACCATCACGGTCATGAACGCCGCTCGGCGCATGCGTGAGCAGCGAGGTATGAAAGCGACCGATCCTATTCTTTTTATAACCGCAGGCTTGGGTGGAATGAGCGGTGCTCAACCCAAAGCAGGTAACATCGCAGGCGTTGTTTCGGTAACTGCAGAAGTGAATCCGAAAGCCGCTTACAAGCGCCACGAACAAGGATGGGTGGATGTAATCACCGATAATCTGGATGAGCTGAGCAACGCCGTGCGCGAAGCAATGGCGAACAACAGAGTGACTTCGTTTGCTTACATCGGCAACATTGTGGACGTGTGGGAGAAGTTCGATG
>JBIKSC010000250.1:0-3946 GCA_044348775.1 Flavobacteriales bacterium
GATTCGGGAAAACCGAAATTGCTGAGGTTAGTCCCTCTGTTTCCTTCACGCCAACAATCATCTGATCGTACAAAACAAAGTCATCCACCGCTGCTTCAATGAGTGATCCTCCATCGAGGTTTTGGCCGAGACGTGTGCTGTCGCTGGCAATGAACTGGAATCTCATTTGTGAAGTTGGTTCCATCCAGTCTGCTACACGAATGGCGTTTCTGCGCCAGCTCATATCGGCCGTTTGATTGTCTTCGATGTAAATCCAATTCTGTCCGCCATCATTGCTCATGCGAACCTGCCACCAATCGGCACCCGGATTAGCTCCGCCCGGAGGGTTGTTGGTATAGTAGCGCCAGTAGGCTACAATCGGTTCGGTTAATCCGGACATGTCGATGATGGGAGTCTGCAAGGTTGTTTTGCCTCCATCCACATCGTTCTCACCAATACCGGCTGTTTCGCTTGATGCATTTCCGGTGATGAAGCAGAACTCTCCGCCGGGTGTGTGCTGAGTGTCCACAGCGACCACAGTCCCCGGTGCAACATCCACCGTGTATGAGCCTAGTGGAATGTCTTCTTCCCACTCTCCTGTAGTAGCATTATCTCCCGGAACTCCCAATGCCCAACCTCCGAAATCGGCGTTGTCGTCGCTGTCGTGGCTGCCTACTTCAGCAACGCCAACGAGGGTGAAATAGGGGAGATTGGGGAACGGATTCAGATGGGCTCCAATGGGAAGCACAGCTGAAATACTGCCGTTCACATCAAGTGCTCCGAAGTAATATGCAATGACACTTGCGGGGCCCTGTCCATCGATGGTGTAATTGTAAATCCCTGACCCATCCGCTTCCATTGGTGCTTCGTTCCAGGCATTGTCGTTTATTTTGTAAAAACACTTTACGTCTTGCAAGTAAGTTGTGTAAGGGAAATCTAATGACAAGTCAACATCGAGCTCGAGGTTTTCATTGGCGTTTTGGAAAGGAATCGCAACGAAGTCAAGCTGCGCATTCGAGATAAGCGTTATTCCATGAATGTAAAATCCTTCAACGATGGCATTTCCATTTGGCGTGCCGTTACTCAAATCTCCGTCATTATCATCGGCTTGCAAGAGATCAATCAGCACGTCGGTGTAAGCTTCTCCTTCATTACCGTTGAATGTTTCCGCTTGCAACCCTGCATAGGCTTCCACAAAAAGCGGCATAGTGACATTCCAGTCTGAACCCATGAGCAAGTGACTATCCCACCAAGCGCCCATGATGATTTCGCCGTCGGCATGAACCTGACCTACTAAATCGGATGGATAAACTTTTGGGTCTGTATCATAGCGACGGATGGGATCCAGATTGTCTGTGTTGAATCCTGCACCGAGAATCGGATTATTTGTGGCTGATATTGCCCAGAAGTCTGCATATCCTTCCCCAATCGCTCCGTTTTGAAAGAAAGATCCCTGCGATGAATAGTAGTTGTCATTGATGCCATGACCGTATTCATGATAACAAACGTCTGCTACCAGTGAAGAAGCATTGCATCCTCCGCCGATGTCGTAGAAGTTGATTGACGCGCCATCGTAAAACGCATTGCATGTTCCGCCTGTTACATCAATATTGGTGGGAAGTTGAAAGTCCATTCCGGTGAAGTCGCCCATCCATTGCTTATGCCATTGGTGGATGCGTTGAACACTGCGATACGCCGACATTTCCTTGATGTTTGCTGTACCATCCATGGAGATAGCGTTATTGCCATCGGCCAGTGTATAGGTAAGGCTGGGTGTAAGGTCGGCTGTGTAAATGCGGCTCCAAGGACCCATCATGTGCACCGTTGCAGTTGATCCCGGGTTAACAGGCAATACTACATGTCCGTCTTGATCAGCTTCGTAGTCAACGCCTCCTACCGTTACATAGATGTTTTCCAAATCCTGTGTTACAATCGGGTCGTTGGGAGTGAGTTCTTGCACACTACCTGTTATGGTAGCTGAAACCTCCATCATGCGTGACTCGCGCGGAGCATGACCAGCCGGGTGCTGACATGTTTTCGGTTTAACAGGACCGCTATGTTTCACTTTGTTCTGGCGATAGAGAATTACTCCCGTATGAGCATCCACCCAAGTTTGATAGTTTGCCGGTATTTGATCGGCACTCATGGTTTTTACAAGTATGTCGTAAACGAGATGATACGTGTATCCTTGTTCGGTTGGAATAGGAAGTACTTTCAAGTTCGAAGCGGCCGTTGCACTCAGAAGAGTGTTGCTAATGCCAGAAGAGGCTAACTGCAGCGCTTGCTCCGCTGTGTAGGATGGGGTAGTATTGAGTGTGATGTTTGGATAGACATCGCATCCGAATAGGATTAGTTTGCCTTCATGAAACTTTGTAGTATAGCGACTGCCCAGTACTTCCAGTCCTTCGTAGTGCTGCCGAAAATTGACATACGTGTTTTTTCCTTCGTACGACTTTCCGAAACTAACCATGTTGGCAGTCGGAATTTGAAAAGCTTGCAGTTCGGTTTGCGCAAAGTTGATGGCCTTTTCTTGCGGCGTGCCTCCGGGCACATCGAGCGGTTGGCCATATGCGCGGTGGGGCATTCCATTACTTTCATTGAAATGAACATACCAATTTCCATGCGTCGATACGAATGACTTCCATGCCGGTTGACTGCGCAAGACTTGTTGGCTGTGCATATTGTATGGTTTCGATTGAATGAAGCGAACTTCATTCGGGTCGATGTTTCCATGCAAGCTGTTTTGCGTAAACGCGACGAAGTGGATGAGAGCAAGGCTCCAGGTGAGTAGCAAACGTTTCATTGTCGTGGATTGGTTTGTCGGCAATATGCATGAAAAATCGATACACGGGGAGATGATTATGAATTACGGATTACGAATTACGGATTACGAATTGCCGATTGTGCTGTGTATTGTGACTTTCCAACTTAAGCAGCAGAGCGCAGTCTAGACTGTTTATATGTTTTTCGACAGATTGTTTGTGTGAATGATTCGACTTGCTTACACTTGTATCAACTAAATGACTGAACAGGATCCAAACGGATCGGTTCGATAACCGTTTTGCAGCCGTGAATACTCCAGATCAAAACACTCCCAAAGCAGAAGAGACTAAGGATCTCAAAGCCCAGATTGATATTCTTCAAGCAGAAAAACAAAAGCTCGAGGCCGAGTTGAAATCGCGTGAAGAGATGATGAGCAACCTTTTGTCGTTCATTCAGGCTTCCAAATAATCTGCGTCTTTTTATTGTGTGGTAGTGAAGTAGTTCCTGAAATGGAATCTAGTTGACGCAAATAATCCATCCTGAATCTATGGGTTGTACTATTGCGAACATAGAATTGCAGCCCTATGATGTCATCCGAATTTAGTCTCGAACGTATTGCCTTATTCTTATCTGTAATTGCAGTGTATTTAACGGTCCAAACTGCGACTGTCAGATATACATCAAGTGACCCACAGTTAGCTCTATTGACTTCGCAGTCCATTTTGCGAAGCGGAGATGTTAACTTGGATGAGTATCAATTGGCCTTGCCGAAGACGCAGTTCGCTGAAGGCGTTTGGAAAAATTATAGGATCAATGGCCACACGTATTATTTCTACCCACTGGGAACACCACTTTTATCAATTCCATTTGTTGCCCTAGCAAATCTAATGGGTTACGATATGAGTATTGCAGAACACGATCGATTTTGGCAAATACAAATAGCGGCTTTTGTAGCAGGCCTGCTGATGATATTGTTGTATACTTTGTCGAAGCAGTTTTTTACTCATACACTGGCTTGGTTTTTTTCAACGGCAATGGTGTTTTCCAGCAGTCTGCTAAGTGTGAGCGCCACAGCATTGTGGAGTACCAATTTCGAAGTGATTTTTGTTTGCCTTGCTCTTCTGGAAATTGTCAAATTAGAGAAGGATGGCAACTTGAAATTTCGCCCGGTATACATGGGGCTTCTCCTTTTTATGGCTTGGTT
>JBIKSC010000251.1:0-3938 GCA_044348775.1 Flavobacteriales bacterium
CACGACTTAGGCTTCCTTGTGCAGCGAGCCAATCACGAGGCTGCCGGTGTAGAGATTTTCTTGGGTGAAGCTGCCGGGTCTGAAATTTCTTCAGAGGATAAAGAGCACATTGCTCGCTTAATAATGGTCACCAAGATTCCTCAGCAACCCAAGTCTTTGTTGGAGGCAATTATCTGTGATGCTGATCTTGATTATCTTGGACGGGAGGATTTTCCAGCAATTGCGGAGTTTCTGTATCTGGAGTTAAAGTCATGCGGTGAGATGAGTGACCGCACACGTTGGGATGAACTGCAGATTTCTTTTTTGCAAGCGCACCAATACCAAACTGCCTCTTCTCGAAAGCTCCGAAGCAATGGGCTAGAGAATAATCTGCTCTTTGTGCGCAGACGTCTCGCAGGTCAATAGGCTCGACCGTCGACTCTGAACAATTCCATTTCTCCTTTTCCTTTCAAATTTGCTATGCCTGCGCTAATAGTGTGAAAGCGGTTTCCAATCATGGATAGTGTTGCAGGACTAATTGTTACAGCCATAGGGGTTCCTGCCGATTCGATGCGCGCGGCAATATTCACATCGTCGCCCACTACATCGTAAATAAACCTTGTTTTTCCGATGATACCTGCAATTACTTTCCCGGAGTGAACCCCAATGCGGCAGCGCCAGTGTTGCGTGCTTTCGCGATTTCTATTTTCGAGAAACTCAATAAAAGAGAGAGCTGTGTTAACCAATTGTTCGGCGTGTTCATCAGCCGGTGCGTGAATGCCCGATACGGCCATATATGCGTCGCCGATGGTCTTGATGCGCGTGGTCTTGTTTTCTTCGCAAATACTGTCGAAAGCGCTGAAAATTTCCGATAACTCCCGGATGAGTTCTTCCGGTGTTAATTGCGCACTTATGGAAGTGAAGCCTACAAAGTCGCAAAAGAGAATGCTCACGTTTTCCTTGATTTGCGGCTTGTGAATACCATGTTGTATGAGGTCGTTCACTACTGCGTCGGGCAGCAATACGCGCAATAGTTCGTTAGATTTTTTTCGCTCACGCTGCAATTCGATGTGCGTGCTGATGCGCGCTTTTACAATGTCGGGGTTGAATGGCTTGGTGATAAAATCGGAACCGCCTTTGCGAAACCCATTGGTCTCATCTGCAACCTCGTTGAGCGCGGTGAGGAAAATGACCGGAATTGGAGACGTTTGGGGATCAGCCTTCAAGTTTTCACAGACTTGAAACCCATCCATTTCAGGCATGATCACATCGAGTAATATCAAATCGGGTTGCGGATGTTGCTGCGCAATTTCGATTCCTTTTGCGCCGCTTTTCGCCAGTTTTAATCGGTAGTCATCTTTGAGAAGAGCATTCAATACTTGCAGATTCTCCGCTGAGTCGTCAATAATTAAGAGAAGCGGTTTTTCTGACCTTTGTTCTATGATCGAATTCATAAAGTTAGATGTTGTTGTGCTTCTTCAAACTCAAAGTTCTCGAGTGCAGTTAGACATTTTTTAAGACGATAGCTAACTTCCAAGTCCAGCGCATAGGTATTCAATAGTTCCTCAGCAAGGTCCATTGCACTGCTGTCGCTGTTCGATGTACGAACCAGCAGCTCACTCCATTTCTCGCTGAGTGTTTTGTCGTCGATTGCCCGCTTGCCCTCTACTTCTGCGGTATCGTTGGAAAGAGTGTTGTTTATTCGCTGCGTTAAGCTGGCAATATCATGCGCCAATGATTTGCAGGATACGATGTCTGCGTCATCGAGTCCGCTGGTATTGGTTTGCGCCTGATGATGCAGCTTGGCTGAAATAGGAGCCAGCCTTTCGTGAAGGGCTTTTGCTCCGATATTTCCTGTTATCCCGGTTAGAGTGTGCACGTAAGCGGCCAATGCTTTCACGTTTTGATCACGCATCAATTGTGCACATTCTTCTTCGATATTGCCATAAACCGTGGCATACGACTTCAGCAGTTTTTCGTATGAAGCTCGTTTGTTGCCAAGTCGATAGAGTCCGTCATCTAAGTGAATACCTTCAATTTCGTAAGGCAACGAGCTTGTAGCGGCTTGTTTGATTTCGACATCCTTTTGGTGAATGTGCTTAATGAGTGCTGTGTACAGAATGAAAGGGTCGATGGGCTTGGTGATGTGCTGATTCATGCCGGCAGCCAAGCTTTTTTCTGCCTCTCCTTTCATAGCGTGCGCAGTCATTGCGAGAATAGGCAACTGCTTGTGTTTGTCTTCTTGTCGGATTTTTTGTGTCGCTGTTAATCCATCCATTTCAGGCATCTGAATGTCCATGAGCACACAGTCGAACCGTTCTTTATCCACAGCGTCCAACGCTTGCAAGCCGTTGCGCGCAATGGAAACTTGGATGCCTACATCTCCCAACAGTTCGAGCGCCAAATCCAGATTCATCTCGTTGTCTTCCACCAATAACACTTTTCTTCCGGTGAGCTGGCCGCGCAAATATTCCATGTCGACCATGCTGCTTACTTCCGTCTTGCTGCGTGTCGGTGTGAGGTGCAGAAGGTTGTTGATGACGTCGAAAAGAGTCGATGGATTGACCGGTTTCAACAAGTAATCATCCACTGTTTTTTGGGTAGTGGCTTCTTTGATTGACTCAATTCCGTAGGCTGTAACCATTACCACCGCAGGTATCTTCTGAGTTGTTTTGCGAAGATGTTCTGCGAGCTCTATGCCATTCATCGATGGCATCTTCCAATCGACTATCAAGATAGAAAACGGGTTTTCCTCGGTGTGGTTTTCTTGAAATAGTGCAATGGCTTCTTGACCGCTTGCTGCAGCATAAACTTCAAATCCGAACGACTCCAGCATGTCTTGCAATACCATTCGGGCACTCTCACTATCATCAACCAATAGGGCTTTAAGGCCTTGTCGTGGTTGGAATTCAGTAGGTATATTTTCTGTTCCCTGTTCCTGCAGTTTGAAGGAAGCCGTGAACGCAAAGGTACTTCCATGCCCCAGCGTGCTTTCCACGCGGAGTGAACCGTCCATCAACTCGATAATGCTTTTGCAGATAGTAAGCCCAAGCCCTGTCCCACCAAATTTGCGGGTAGTCGAAATGTCGGCTTGCTGAAACGGTGAGAAGATTTTATTCAATTGCTCTTCGCTCATTCCGATGCCCGAATCTTCAATACGAAATGCCAGCTCCACGATGCCGTTTTCGATTTTCTTCAGTTTAACGAACAGCCTAATCTCTCCTTTTTCCGTGAACTTGGCGGCATTGTCTGTTAGGTTGAGCAATACCTGTCGAAGGCGCAGGCCATCGCCACTTAACACCGCGGGTATCGTCGAATCAATATGCGTGATGAGTTCAACTTCTTTTTTCTTGCGTAACTTAACGTTGATGGCATCTGCTACCTGAGCGATGGTTTCTTCCAAAAACATCGGTGAATCCTCCAGTTGCAATTTACCTGCTTCAATTTTAGAGAAGTCTAAAATGTCGTCTATGATGCGGAGCAATGCTTTGGCTGAAATGTCTATCTTGTGGATGTACTCGGTTTGCTTGGGGTTGAGATCCGTGCGTTGCACCAAATAATTCATGCCGATGATGGCATTCATCGGTGTGCGTATCTCGTGCGACATGTTCGCCAGAAACTCGCTTTTGGCTTTATTGGCCGAATCGGCCATTTCGCGGAGTATGACCATCTGGTCATAGCGCTCATTGATCTCGCGGTTTTTTTCCTGAATGAGATCGAGCTGCTTACCACCGAACGAAGCAAAGATTCCAAGAAATAGAGGTGCGGTATCAATGATCCAGAGCATCTCCGATTCACGCTGACAGGTGACTATTAACTCCCAACTGATTCTGTCGTAAATCATCCACGATTCGAACAACGAACCGAATACCGGAAAACAAAGCCCGAACATAGCTCCGTATAGGGCATAGCGTTGTTGTTCGGTAGTTAAGATGCGATTTAGGAGCATGTGAAATGTG
>JBIKSC010000046.1:0-14017 GCA_044348775.1 Flavobacteriales bacterium
CGGTGAGTGCCACTTTGGTGCCGGGCTTCGTAGAAGCACCATTGAGGGTAAGCGGATCTTTCGAACAGCCAACCGCCAGCATCACCAAGGCAGACATCCAGAGTACATATGCTTTTTTCATAGTATTGTTATTTGATCGCTAAAGTAAGCGATTAGAACAACCATCCCAGACGCAAAGTTGACTGGAAGTTGGGACCCCACGATACATCCTTGAATTTGCCGTGATCACCAACCTTAGAGATATATTCTATCTTCTTTTCGGTTATGTTAGCGCTGAACATATCAGTAAACTCTGAATTAATTGCACCGGATTTAGTTAGAGCGCCATTTTGATCTTCTGCTGTAGCCCCTGAGCCGTTACTATACCAAAAAGCTGCTGCTTCGTCACTAATGGTGAGTTCGCTATTCTTGTATTTGGTGCTCTGGAATCCAAGGCCGATTTCTGCACCCAAGTAAAAATTGTCGGCAAAATAAAAATCAACGCCACCAACAGCATTCAATCCGAAAACAGATGAACCTTCCTTGCGCTCGATGTTCCATGTAGACCAGTTCGCTGCTTGATCATCCAAATCATTGGCGTCTGTGTTACCGCCGTGATATTCCTCTGAATAGCTAGAGCTATTCATCTGGAACAACAACTCCGCTCCAATATAAGGAGAAAGACGGTCTGTACCGGCAAAATGAATTTCATAACCAGGGCGGATGGAGAAATTAAAATCTTTTGTTGTTGAGTAAAGCTCAGACTTCGACAGTGGGCCGCTTGGTCCTGATACTTCGTATGGGTCCACTCGAACATCTGTGACATTGCTACCACCGACGCTGAAACCAACGCGGATAGCGCTGCTCTCGCTGTTGAACATACGGAAGCGAAGTCCGTTGATGCCAATTGGGTTTCCGCTGAGAGGAGAGAACTGAACCTCGAGGTTCTTCTCACCACCCTGAAACTTTTGTGCTTGTGCACCTGCCACAGTAGTGGCAACCAGTGCAATAAACAAAACTACTTTTTTCATGTAATTGAATTTTGGATTTGTACAGACAAACATCCGATGAATTACCCCCCCCTCACATAGAAAAACCGTAGTTTATCAACATTAGGGCTGTGAATTTGTTAATAACCTCAAAATCACTCAACAGTAACGCTCTTGGCGAGGTTTCGGGGCTGGTCTACGTTGCATCCGCGCATCACCGCAACATGATACGACAGCAACTGCAGAGGGATAACGGATACAATTGGCACCAGGCTGTCATCGGTTTTCGGTATTTCAATGGAATGATCCGCTAATTCACTCACCGTCTTGTCGCCGGCCGTTACAATGGCAATGATCTTTCCTTTGCGAGCCTTTACTTCCTGAATATTGCTCACCACCTTTTCGTATGAATGGCCCTGTGTTGCAATAACGAACACGGGCATCTCTTCGTCTATCAAAGCAATCGGGCCGTGCTTCATTTCGGCGGCCGGATAACCTTCTGCGTGGATATAGGAAATTTCTTTGAGCTTCAGCGCGCCCTCGAGCGCAACCGGGAAGCTATAACCGCGGCCCAAATAGAGCGCATTGCGGTGGTCTTTGTAAATCTCGGCAATCGTTTCAACCAGGGCGTTGGTCTTGAGCACTTCCTCTACTTTATCGGGTATGGTGCTCAACTCTGCCATGAGTCGATGCAGGCGATCTTTGGTAATGGTACCGCGCTTGTCGGCTACAGACAAGGCAATGAGATAAAGCACAGCAACCTGAGCGGTAAATGCCTTGGTCGAAGCAACTCCAATCTCTGGTCCTGCATGTGTATAAGCCCCCGAATGGGTAGCTCTCGAAATCGTTGAACCCACAACATTGCAAACGCCGAAAATGAATGCGCCTTTTTCTTTGGCCAGCTCAATAGCCGCCAAGGTGTCCGCCGTTTCACCCGACTGTGAAATGGCAATAACGATATCTCCGGGTTGGATAATTGGATCGCGGTAACGGAATTCCGAAGCGTATTCCACCTCGGTGGGTATGCGGGCAAACTCTTCGAACAGATATTCAGCAACCAGTCCGGCGTGCCAGGAAGTGCCACACGCTACGATGATGATGCGGTTGGCGTTCATCCAGATTTCCTCATGCCGATCGATGCCGCTCATTTTAAGCATGCCATGATTCAGGTTCAGACGACCACGAATAGAGTCATGAATGGAACGAGGTTGCTCGTGAATTTCCTTCAGCATGAATGAATCATAGCCACCCTTTTCAATTGCCTCCAGCTTAATCTCCAACGCCTGAATGTAGGGGGCTTTTTGTTGGTTTTGGATGGTCACAATTTTGAGTCCCGACTGACGGTCGATCAGTGCAACCTCCTCGTCTTCCAGATACACTACATTCTTGGTATACTCGATGAATGGTGTGGCGTCAGAAGCGATGAAGTAATCGCCTTCAGACCCAATTCCAATGACCAGCGGGCTGGATTTTTTGGCGCAAACCAAACGATCGGGAAAACGGCGATCCAGAACTACGATGGCATATGCGCCCACAACTTCGGATAGGGCTACACGCACTGCTTCGAAGAGATCACTGCCGGTTTTGGCCATAATATCTTCGATGAAATGTACCAGTACTTCCGTATCGGTATCGCTTACGAAAACATGCCCCTGCTCTATCAAAGCCTCTTTGAGTGCTGCATAGTTCTCGATAATTCCGTTGTGAATAAGGGCCAACTGTCCATCACCCGATAGGTGTGGGTGTGCATTGACGTCGTTTGGGACACCATGTGTAGCCCAACGGGTATGGCCTATTCCGATAGTGCCATCGATGTCTTTTCCCTTGACCAGTGCTTCGAGATCGGCCACTTTGCCCTTGCATTTATATTGATTAAATGCATTGTTTTCGATCATAGCCACCCCTGAGCTATCGTATCCACGATATTCGAGTCGCTTCAGGCCTTTAATCAAAATGGGGTAAGCCTGCTGACTCCCGATAAATCCTACAATTCCGCACATGGTTGATAAGGTATAAGTCTGAAACAAAAGTAAATGAAAACAGCGTTAATAGCTGTAGGTAATAACAAGACGGGTGTTGAGTGTGTGGTCGTCGCTATATGATGCACCACGAAGAAGGCTTCGTCTTACTCCCAGAGAGTTGTATAAACCGGCCACTCGCGGGCTGGCCACCATGAGCAGTTCGGTGTTTTCAATTTCACCAACTAACAGACTTTGAACGTGGTTGGTGATATTGAAACGGTAGTAACCGGGAGCTTGTCGGAAGTTGCCTCCGGCGTTACTGCCATAGTCGGATGTTAAGGCGTAAATGCCTGCGGATTTCTCAAAGACTACATTGGCACTATCTAGCCGATCGAATTTGGTGTCAGCATCGAAGGGTACCACTAGCTCGGCTTTGTTGATGACGACATTGGGCAGGCTGCGCATCCAAAGCACATCGTTTAAATCAATTCTGACACGTGTTCCTCCCCCTCCTTGCAGGTAGGCTGTTTCGGTGGCTACGATTGGGTTATTTGTGGTAAGCGACTGCAGTGCGCTGCCATAATATTGATGTTCAATAGAGGAATATGCCTCGCATGAAGAGGTGTATTTGAATGTGTAAGAGCCGATGTTTACCCTGTTATCACCTTGATACCGGTAGTATACCGTCATCACAGAATTAATTGTTGCGAAACTGACAACTCTGCCATCAATTGTAGTTGAGCTAATGACTAGACCATTGAAATAATCGGAAAAAGTGTCGAAATCGGTAAGGTTGCTGTCGTTTTCCAGAAGGAATTGACCAAACGAAGGCTGAAGATTCAGGGTGAGGTATTCGATAGCACCGGTTGATAATACCGAGGCGTATTCCGATCTGGTGGTATGTGTTTCCTGGCCGCTGATGATGAGATTTTCAAGACTGCGCTGGGGCAGGTCGTGATTATAATAGGCACTGTCGAGATAAATAGGCTTGCTTAGTTGTTGTACTTGAAAATACATCGGCGTGTTGTTACCATATGCAGCCGGTTGGTAAGCCAGTTTTAACTCGACAGAAAATACCTCGAGGTTTTCAGGTAATGCAGCAGCAGAAGCGTCGGGAGCAAATTGCATTACGCCACGGCACTTCACGGTGCCAAATTCCTCATCGACATAGTTACCGACTAAAATATTGGCAAACAGGTCGGTACGCAGCGAGTCTACCCTTTCGGTTTGGATATCCAATTGAAAGGAGTCGGTTACCGCAGCGTACAATCGGTCATTTTCAGGCTGTAGGTTTTCTCCCAGTGTTTCTTCGGGTCTCCGGCAGCCGGCCAACGCGAGCAGTAGACCAACGACAAAAAGCCCCAATTGCTTGAGGCTTTGTCTATTCAAATTAGGATGGTAATTCTGCTTAATCAACGAGCTCGGTCTTTCCCAACACAATAGAATCGTAAAATTCATCGGTAGCACTTAGCTGATCCAGCTCGTTGTATGATTTCAACACGGGCAGGTCGATGCTGTTGCAATATGTTTCGATAGAAGGGGTGGTGCCTGGCTCTGCCAAAATAGCTCCGTCCGAATGCTGGAGGGCTAGCTTGGTGAGGTTTTCATACGTCGGGTTTTTGAGTTGTTCCATTTGGTCCATCCCAATGCCATCGAATGAAATCTTTTGTGCTATTTTGCTATCGAGTTTACCTTCGAAAGTGTCTGCGTAGACAGAAGTGACCACTTTAGCGTCGGCAAAGTGAGGGTCGCGCTTATAGAGTTGCTTCACGTAAAGAGGCATCAGGGAGGTGAACCATCCGTGACAGTGAATCACATCCGGAGACCAACCCAACTTTTTCACGGTTTCCAAAACACCCTTCGTAAAGAAGATCATGCGCATGTCGTTATCAGGGAACATGTTCATGTCTTCGTCGTGGAAGAATGCCTTGCGATGGAAAAACTCCTGATTGTCAATGAAATAAACCTGAAGTCTGATTTGAGGGATACTTGCCACCTTAATAATGAGAGGGTGGTCGGTGTCGTCGATAATCAGATTCATTCCGCTCAGACGGATCACTTCGTGTAATTGATGGCGGCGCTCGTTGATTTTACCATACCGGGGCATAAATATCCGGGTTTCTTTTCCACCTTCGTGGACTGCTTGAGGAAGTGAGCGACTTTGCTGAGCGGTTGGGGTTTCTGCAGTGAAAGGAAGTATTTCCTGAGAGACGTATAAAATTTTCGTTTTGTTGCTCATGCTGTAGTTAATGGTTGCTTTAAGCGACTGCAAAGATAGTAATAAAATTTCCACAGATATTCCAAACAATTACATTTGGGGCCTCACATTTTTTGATAAAACCGTGTCACTCGCTGTATTCGAACACATTAGCCAGGTCCACAGTTGGGTGATTTCTCAGCAGGAGCAAGGATATTCCGTGGGTTTCGTGCCAACCATGGGGGCTTTGCACGCCGGCCACCAATCCCTAATCGAGTTAGCTGCTCGCCATTGCGACCGAGTGGTTGCATCGGTTTTCGTGAATCCGACGCAGTTTAATAACCCCGACGATTTGCTGAAGTATCCAAGAACTCCTGAAGCAGACCGACAGTTGTTGGAGGTGGCTGGTTGCCATGCTCTGTTTTGTCCTGAGGTTTCCGAGATGTACGAGGTTGGGGAGCAAATGAGGCAATGGGATTTCGGAGCTCTATCCCATACATTGGAAGGACATTTTCGCCCGGGGCATTTCGATGGGGTGCTAACGATCGTCAAAAAGCTCTTTATCTCCGTAACACCCAACAAGGCATTTTTTGGCGAGAAGGACTTTCAGCAACTCGCTATCATTAGTCGAATGACGGTTGCGGAGGGGTTGCCGATTGAGATTATATCTGCACCAACGATTCGCGAAGCATCGGGCCTAGCTATGAGTAGCCGAAATGTTCGATTGAGTGCGTCGGAAAGAGAGATTGCTAATCAGATAAGTAGGGTCTTGCTGGACGCGCAAAGAGAAGGGAGATCATTGGATCCGGTTCGTTTGGAAAAGCGAGCGCAAGAGCAGTTGTTGTCGGTTCAGGGTCTGCAGTTGGAGTATTGTTCTATGGTTCGGGCCACCGATTTTACCAAGGCTGAAGTTTGGTCTTCAGAGAGAATGGTTTTGCTGGTAGCCGCTTACGTTGGTGGGGTGAGGCTCATCGACAATGTTATCATCGAGTAGGTTGAATCACACCGACTGCTCACTATATTTGACGCCCCGCAGGGAAAAAACGCAAGAAAATGGGAATACAAGGAAAAGAATGGCTTTGGATTTTGCTCGCAATCATAATTCTTTTTGGCGCTAAGAAAATTCCGGATTTGATGAAAGGAATTGGTCAGGGCGTGAAGGAGTTTAAAAACGCAAGCAAGGGAGAAGCCGCGGAACCCAAGGAGAAGTCTGAAACTAAGTAAGCGTTGCTCCGTATGAAGTTAGGCTGTGCGCTTCCATGCCCATGGCCCTGTTGATAACCTCGAGCACCTGTTGCAGGAAACCTCAGGTTTTTCTGCAATTTGTGCACTTCAAATCTGTTATCAGCAAAAGCAGTTGTTCCTACAGCTGTTGTGGCTGAAAACTAAAACCGGGAAATCATGACAAAGTACGCGCTTCTATTTACTCTCATGTTCGCATTGACAGTTGGCTTTGCAGAGCCGCTCAGCGACACAATTCCACCTTTAGCGATTCGACCTGATGACCCGGAATTGGTCGAGATTGATAACATCTTGGTGGCTGGTTACCTGAATCACTATTGTTTTAGCGCTGACGAGTGTTTATTGAATGCGTTTGGTTATTCGCCGGAGACAGTTCCCGTTTTTACTCCGGAAGTAGTTGCCAGCCGAATGGCGGTGCTTGATCGGAATACTCCATTCAATTTGGTCTATAACAGCACTGTTCAGGGTTTCATTGATTTGTATGCGGTTCGTCGACGTGATATTTCTAAAAAGGTGTTAGGAATGTCAGAGTTGTATTTCCCCATGTTTGAAGAGTATTTGGCTAAGTATGATATTCCACTTGAAATGAAATATCTCGCCATTGTAGAGTCGGCACTAAACCCGGTGGCTATCTCTCGCGCAGGCGCCGGTGGTTTGTGGCAGTTTATGGTTGGAACAGGCAAGATGTATGGTCTCGATGTATCGAGTTACCAGGATGAGCGTTTCGACCCATACAAGTCGACCGACGCGGCTTGTCGTTATTTGAAATCGTTGTACAAGACATTTGGCGACTGGCAATTGGCGTTGGCGGCTTATAACAGCGGACCGGGCAACGTAAACAAGGCTATCCGTCGTTCGGGTGGGAAGCGAGATTTCTGGTCTATTAAGCCTTTCCTTCCCAAAGAAACGCAAGGATATGTTCCCGCCTTTATTGCGGTGAACTATGTGATGGGGTATGCTTCGGAATACAACATTTACCCCACCAAGCCTCTTATTACGTTTTATGAAACAGATACTATCGGCGTGAGCAAGCGCATCGATTTTCAGGCGCTTTCTAAAGTGATTGACATGCCGGCAGAAAACATCGCCTTTTTGAATGGCACGTACAAATTGAAGGAAGTTCCTGCCAATGGCCAGAAGCATTATTTGATTCTTCCCGTGAGTAAAGTGGGTTTGTTTATGGCCAACGAAGAGTTGGTTTATGCTCAAAGCGAGGTAAAGGTTGCTGAGCCTGAATTGACCGCAAGCACTTCGGCCGGGGTGGAGGGCCAACCAGGCAAAGTGGTCTGGGAAACAACTTGGAAATCGCACAAGGTGAAAAAGGGAGAGTCGCTGGGATCGATATCGGATAAGTACAACGTTAGCTTGGCCGATTTGCGCAAGTGGAATACGATCAAGAATTCGCGCATTGTGCCCGGCCAGACACTGAAGGTTCAAGCGCGCACGAAGAAGGTGATTTACGAGGAAAAACCAACCGAAGCATCAAAGGAAAAGCCTGCAACAGAGACAGCGGTTAGTAGTGAGTCGGGCGAGGAGGAGAATTACCAGCAGTCGGCGGAAGTTGAAACGAAGAAGACGGAGGAAACCAAGACTACCGCAGCAACCAGCAAGGCTGCCGCTCCGGCCAAATACAAGTACTATACGATACAAAGGGGCGATACACTTACTAAGATTGCCAATGCCAAGGGAGTGACGGTCAACGAGATCAAGCATCTCAATAAGGGCCTAAAGGAAAATAAGCTGGCAGTTGGGCAGAAGATTAAGATCAAGCAGATATAATATTAACCGCCTTCGGGCGGTTTTTTTGTAACCTAGTGTCTCAAGACTTTCGTATACGTGAAAGTTATGTTCACCCTTCGCTTCATATTCACTGTTGTATTTGCCGCCATAGCGATGCATTGTGCGGCCCAAACACCCATAGCCATTGCCGAACAGCATTACGAGTCGGGCCGATATGAACAAGCGATATCTGCGGCCACTGTTGCATTGGGAGGAGAGTTCAACGCTGAGGCCTACTACTGCAGAGCGAATGCGCATCATAAGCTGGGTCATTTTACGGAGGCGCTCGATGATTACGATCGAGCCAGAATTAATGGCTATTCCAATGATGAGTTATATCTGCATCGTGGGATTTGTAAGGTTTCGCTCATGATGTATGAGTCGGCACGAATGGATTTAATGCATCATTTGGAGTATCACCCGGATGATCCGCGCTCCTACTATTGGTTGGCATCAATCGAGTACATGAACATGGAGAATAAGTCGAGTCTTCGATATCTCGATGAGGCTTTGGCGCTCGACACGAACTATGCTGATGCATATTATCTACGCGCAGCAAATATGGCCGAGCTGAACAAGACCAACCTGGCCCTGGAAGATTTCCAAAGCGCTTTGGTGTGCAATCCGAAATTGATGCGAGCGAAGTTTCACATGGCTGTTTTACTGATAGGTATGGGCCAGTATGAGCATGCTTTGGAATTGCTATCGGAGCTGCGGCTGGAAAGCGTTGATTTTATTTCAGAGGTGTTGTACTACCGGGGCGAGGTGCTTTACTATTTGCATGACCTCGATGGTGCTTGCAGCGACTGGAATGAAAGTTCACAGCTTGGTGATCGCGACGCACAGCACAACCACAAGAAGGTTTGCGCAGAAAAGGGGAAGCTCAGGAATAAGAAGAGAACGTATTTCCAGTTTTAACTTCGGTACGGAATTACACGACAGCTTCTTTATTTAATCGAGTCGGGCCAATCTATGACCACTTCCCAGTTCGCGCGCACCTGAATGGCCCCCGCGAAAACGTAATTGCGTTCGGTTGTTTTCAATGGCTGAATTTGCAGAGGGTCGAAATAACCATTGCCGTTTTTGTCGTGACAGATAACCGCGGTGTAATCGCCTGGCAGAAGCTGATCAACTACAAACTCAAGAGAACGTATAGGATTGACTTCAAACACCTTCTTGCGTGAACGGTCAAGCAATTGAAAAACATGGGGCTCGGCTAGAACGGAAGCGGGGAGTTCGAATCGTAATGATCCTAATTCCTTTGCTGAATAAATCGAGAACCGCAGATTAAGGGTGTCGTTTGTTTCGCCGCAATCGTCCGTTATCCAGCCAGGTAACGCGGTGATAGCATATGTTTTCCCCGGTTTATTTTCAAAAAGAAATTTCTGCTGAAGCGGATTGACGCGGGCCGAAGAGCAAGGCGTTTCCACGCTATCGGCCAAGCATGTTAGCAAAGAGTCGTTTATGGATGTAATGGGTCGTTTAGCTTGAATAATCAAGGAATCGGACACGGTCATTTTTGGATTATAGGCGGAGGATATTTTCATGCGGGGCATTTCGTCTGCTTTGTGTTGAATGCTCAGCGTATCGATTGTTTTTCCGTCGGAAACCACCTCCATGTCCAATTGTTTTTCACACAAGGAACCCGCGGTGGCGAAGAGTGTATCGGCTTTTATCCATTGTAAAATCGAATCACTGCCCAATGATTTAACGATTGTGTTGGGAGTCCATCTGTTGACATGAAATTTTAGCACTCCTGACGAATCGGTTAGGTAGTCGAAGCCCCTGACGACCGTATCGCGAGGGACGCTCGTGAAAAGTTCATGCACAATGGAGTCGCGCGTTGTTGCGACGCCTTCTTTCCAGTCAATGGATTCTCCGATGTCGAAATGGTTGTTTCCATTTTCGTCGCTCAACGCACAAAGCACATAATTCCCGCTGCGCAGGTAGTTGAACTGGAATTCTCCTTTTTCATTGGTGCGGGCGAAATACGCCGGCCGAGCATCTGTATTGAAAATGTGTTGCAGCGAGTCGAATAGCAACACCTTGCCTTCATTGACGGGCTTATCGGTGTTGGCGTCGCTAACTTTTCCGGTACACATCAGTGAGTCGAGTTGACTTCCCGTGGAGAAAACATAGTTCAGGTCGGGAAGTGAGTTGGACTCATTTACATCCACAATGGCTTTTCCAAATTGGAAGATGTAAGTAGTTTCTGCCCGCAGCGTATCTTCCCAAAAAACCTCAACGGTGCGTTGTTTCACTTTTACGCGCGGAGTTGATTTGAGAGGAGGAGATATAAGCAGTTCTTTCTGTAAATCGCGCAGTTGTACGAACTCATCAAAAGCAAGCGTAAATGAGTTTCCGGAGAAATGAAGTGATTTTGATTCCGGTATTGCAGTTATGAGAACCGGCGGAGTCGTGTCTTTTTCGCCCCCGGAAATGGATCGCACCTGAGCGCAACCCGCAGCCATCAAGTTGATCAGGAGAAGGGCTATGTTCAGATGTGCATTACGCATGGCACGCCTCCGATAATAGAGCGACCCAATGTTCAAGATGTTGTTTGTCAATAACCGAAAAATCGCTGAGCTCAGAACTATCTATGTCGAGAACACCCATTACTTCGGCTGCTGAGTTGATCACAGGGACTACAATTTCTGACTTCGAAAGGGCGCTGCAAGCAATGTGTCCGGGAAAGGCTTCAACATCGTGAACGATGATGGTTTCGTTTTTCAGCCAAGCGGTTCCGCACACTCCTTTTCCCTTAGCGATTCGCGTACATGCAATGGGGCCCTGAAAAGGTCCAAGCACCAATTCCTCGTTTCGAACCCAATAGAACCCGACCCAATGAAAACCGAATGCAGCGTGAATGAGCGCACAAAAATTCGCTGCATTGGCGGTGAGGTCGCTTTCGCCTGCCAGCAACGCTTTGAGCTGCGGCGTAAGGGCCTCATAGGTTTCAGTCCGTGAAGCGCCCGCAGGTATGTGAATGGTCTCAGCCATGGCGGCGAAATTAGGAGTGTCTGAGCGATAAAACTTGAAAAATGTGTGTTGTGTGCAGCGGGTTCATGCATCTATATTTGAACCGTTCCTGCAGGAAATGTTTTTACAAAGGAAACAAAGCGAAATTCAATCATAATTTCAACCGAGTGCCCTTGTGCATTCACCAACGAAACAACTATGTCAAGTACATCCTTTGCGGCACGACACATTGGTCCACGCCCGCACGAAGTGAAACACATGCTCGAAACCATCGGTGTATCGAGTCTCGAACAACTCATTGACCAGACTGTGCCTGCCGGCATCCGCAGCAATCAGCCGCTTGCTATAGGCGAGGGTCTTGCAGAACATGAGTTTCTGCAATTAATGCGCGAAAAGGCATCGAAGAATAAAGTCAACAAAAGCTATATCGGATTAGGGTATCACCCTACTCTTACCCCAACGGTTATTTTGAGAAACGTGTTGGAGAATCCGGGTTGGTATACGGCCTACACTCCTTACCAGGCCGAGATTGCTCAAGGTCGTTTGGAAGCATTGCTGAATTTTCAGACCATGGTAACTGACCTCACGGCATTGCCTATTGCCAATGCGTCATTGCTCGATGAGGGCACCGCTGCGGCAGAAGCTATGATTCTGTTTTTCCACAGTATATCGAAGGAAAAAGAACAGGCGGGAGCGAATCGCTTTTTCGTAGACAACGAAGTGTTTCCTCAAACGGTTGATGTATTGCGTGGTCGTGCCAAGCATTTGAAGATTGAATTAGTCTTCGGTGATTTTGCTTCAGCGCAATTTGATGCGAGCTATATCGGCGGCTTAGTTCAATACCCGAATAACAGCGGTCAAATCAATGACTACAAGGCATTCGCAGAGCGCATGCACGCAGTTGGCGGACACGTAGCTTGTGCAGCCGACATCATGTCGTTGACACTTATTACTCCTCCCGGAGAATGGGGAGCTGATATCTGTTTCGGTAACTCACAACGCTTTGGCGTACCGATGGGTTTTGGAGGACCTCACGCCGCATTCTTCTGCGCGAAGGACGAGTTTAAGCGCAACATGCCAGGCCGAATCATTGGCGTATCGAAGGATCGCCATGGTAATATGGCGCTTCGTATGTCACTTCAAACGCGCGAGCAACATATCCGTCGTGAAAAAGCGACGAGCAACATTTGCACAGCTCAAGCACTTCTTGCAGTGATGGCCTCTTCGTATGGCGTTTATCATGGCCCTGATGGAGTAAAAACAATTGCAACAGCCATTCACAATAAAGCGCTTCAAATTGCAGGAGCGTTGGGTGCAAATCAAGTCAACACACGATTCTTCGATACCCTGAAGGTTAAAGTAGATAATCAGTCAGACGTGCACGCCAAGGCAGAAGCTGCCGGTGTAAACTTCCGCTATTTTGCAGATGGGCATGTCGGTGTTTCTGTCAACGAAGCCATGAGCGCTTCAGACGCTCACCAAGTAATTGAATTGCTCGGCGGCAAAGCCGGAGCCACCGCTGCTGATGCCTTGAAGGGATTTGAGCGCACGTCATCATATATGACACACCCGGTGTTCAATTCTCACCGCAGTGAAACGGAGATGCTGCGTTATTTGAAGAAGCTGGAGAATAAAGATTTGTCATTGGCTCATGCTATGATAGCGTTGGGCTCATGCACCATGAAGCTCAATGCGACCAGTGAAATGATGCCGCTCACGTGGCCTGAGTTTTCGGACATCCATCCGTTTGCTCCGGCAGAGCAAGCTAAGGGCTACGCAGAGATCATAAGCGAATTGCACGATGATTTGTGCAAGTGCACCGGATTCAGCGGTATGTCATTGCAGCCTAATTCAGGCGCGCAAGGCGAGCTAGCGGGCTTGTTGGTGATCATGGCGTATCATGAGAACCGCGGGGATCATCACCGCAATATTTGTCTGATACCAAGTTCTGCGCACGGCACCAATCCGGCTTCTGCTGTAATGGCTGGTTTGCAGGTTGTGGTGGTGAAGTGTGATGAAAACGGAAACGTAGATGTGGTTGATTTGGCATCGAAGGCTGAACAGCACAAGGATCATTTGGCGGCATTGATGGTAACTTATCCGAGCACGCACGGCGTGTTTGAGGAAGCCATCAAAGACATAACCCGCATTGTGCACGACAACGGAGGATTGGTATACATGGACGGAGCGAATATGAATGCGCAAGTTGGTTTGACGTCGCCCGGAAATATCGGCGCAGATGTATGTCACTTGAATTTGCACAAGACCTTCGCTATTCCTCACGGTGGCGGTGGCCCGGGCATGGGACCTATCGGAGTAAACGACAAACTCGTTCCGTTTTTACCCGGCAACGTGCATATCAAAACCGGAGGTCCGCAGGCTATTAATGGAGTATCGAGTGCGCCTTTCGGAAGCGCTCTCATTTTGCTGATATCTTACGGATATATCAAAATGCTCGGTGGACAAGGCGTCACAGATGCAACACGCTATGCTATCTTGAATGCGAACTACATGAAGGAGCGTTTGCAGGGGCATTATCCTGTGTTGTATACCGGCAATAATGATCGTGTAGCGCATGAGATGATTTTGGACTGTCGCGACTTCAAAAAAGCAGGCGTCGAGGTAGAAGATATTGCGAAGCGTTTGATGGACTACGGTTTCCATGCACCGACAGTATCGTTCCCGGTTGCAGGTACCGTAATGGTTGAGCCGACGGAAAGCGAGCCACTAACGGAGCTGGATCGTTTCTGCGATGCGATGATCAGCATTCGAAAGGAGATAGCACAAGTGGAAGCCGGATTGGCTGATAAGGCTGACAACTTGTTGAAGATGGCGCCGCACACTGCTGCAGAGCTTACTGCCGATGAATGGAGTCATCCGTATTCACGCAC
>JBIKSC010000252.1:0-3865 GCA_044348775.1 Flavobacteriales bacterium
CTTTCTTTTTTCCGCCTTTACCACCGCCGCCTTCTGCTATTTCTGCCATTGTATTTGGGTCTTAAGAGGTTGGTTGTTATTGTGCGTTCAGATTTGCATCTGCATTGGTATCCGATCCTTCCAAGTTGGTTACCATGTTAAATTGAAAAATCTGCTTGTCACGGAAAACGTCGATGACCTTTTCGATTTTGGCATATTCAGTATTCGCGTCGGCCTTTATAGCGTAGCGTAAACCATCTTCTTTCAATTGCTCTCTGGTTAGCCCTTGCTCGGTAGCGTCATCCACGAAAGCATAATAGCCTTCTTGAATCCAATCACCAAGTTGATTATTGAGTGAATCTAACGGTATACCCTTACCCACTTCGTCGAGCGCATTCTTAATATCATCATCACCTGAGATGTATTGTGGAAGCAAGGCAACGGGTTGACCAAAGGTTCCCATTTTAGAAAAGTTCTCAATTTGTTCTTGGGTCATCTTCAATCCCGGGTATCTCACCATCATGCGATTGATGAGTTTCTCTCTTACGGTGCGCCCTGAAATGTCGAAATACGCGCGACCGGCTGTGTCGATGGTTATCAGCATCACCTTTTCGGGAAGCTGTGTCAACGAGGTCGAGGATGGTGGATCTGCTTCGATAGGTTCCATATTACGAAACTTAGCGGTGAGCATGAAGAACGTTACCAGTAGGAAAGCAAGGTCAACCATTGGAGTCATATCCAATGAAGGGGCTGTAGATGATGATCTAGTGCCTGAGCGGTTGCTGTGCGATTTCGCTATCTTGATTTTTGACATCGTTCTGCTGTTATTTTCGAGTGAATACTAGCAAAGCAATTAGTGCTTTGAAGCAAATGTCTGCGCAACAGAGAATCCTGCTTCGTCAATGCCGTATGTCAATTGGTCAATACGGTTGCTGAAGAAGTTGTACAACAAGATTGCAAGCGCTGACGCCAAGATACCCAAGAAGGTATTTACAAGTGCTTCCGAGATACCGACAGAAAGCTGCGCGGGGTCTGGAACACCTGCTGCCATCGCCGAGAACGACTTGATCATACCGGATACTGTACCCAAAAGACCAATCAATACACCGAGTGACGCTGATGTTGAAAGAATCACGAGGTTCTTAGAAAGCATCGGTAATTCGAGTGAAGTAGCTTCTTCAAGCTCTTGCTTCAACGCGGTTACCTTGGTTTCTTTATCCATGGTGTGGTCAGATTCCAATACTTTGTATTTCATCAAACCGGCACGCATTACGGCTCCAACAGAACCCTTTTGCTTATCGCATGCAGCGATAGCAGCATCAATTTGACCGTTGTTTAGCAAGGCGCGAACGTTTTGAACGAATTTGTCAACGCTGCCGGTTCCGCGAGCTTGGAAAAGGCTAATCAAACGCTCAAGGAAGAAAGTAAGTACAATGATGTTTACGGCAATAAGGAAAGGCACGATGAATCCGCCTTTGTAGATTGTTCCGTAGAGGTTACCGTCGATCGGATGTCCCAGATGTGGGTCGCCGCCTTCGAAATTGGCGGGATTACCCAGTACAAACATGTAAATAAGCACACCCACGATGAGGGCAACGGGGATGGCGATGTAGGGGAAGATCGAGCTGAAATTGCTGCCTGACTTCTTGCTCATAGCATTTGTGGTTTTTATGGTTTTAAAAAAATGATGTTTTGATATGGTATTTCCAGGTCCTCGGGAAGGATTCCGAAAATTGAGGCGCGAACATACTACATGTTCACGTAATTTCTACTACCGATTGAGTCACAATTAACCTACCGGTAAGATGTTTATTTCAAATGAAATCGGCCCGCATGCGGGCCGATTTCTAAAATGATATTCATTTTCAGTGTTTACTGAGGTAGTCAGCTACATCTTCATGCGTCTCTTTCAATCCTTCACTGCCTTTGGTCCAGTTGGCAGGACAAACTTCTCCGTTCTCTTCGAAGAACTGCAAGGCGTCTACCATACGCAATGCTTCATCAACATTACGGCCAAGCGGTAAATGATTAATCAACATGTGCTGAACGATTCCTTTTTTGTCGATGAGAAATAATCCGCGGAAAGAGATCATCGGACCATTTGCAACAAGATTTCCCTCTTCATCGTAAGTATACTCACCCCATAAAGTGCCAAATGCATCTGCAATGGTCTTAGTGGTATCTGCTATAATTGGATATGTAATTCCTTTAATACCGCCATGTTCTTTCGGCATTTGAAGCCACCCCCAATGGGATTGCTCCGTATCGGTTGAGCAAGCCACTAGTGCTACTTCTCGACTTTCGAATTCGCTTAATTTCTCTTGAAAAGCGTGAAGTTCGGTAGGGCAAACGAATGTAAAGTCTTTTGGATAAAAGAAAAGTACAACGTGCTTTTTGCCGATGTAATCCTCTAACGTGAAATTGTCTACGACCTTGAACCCGTCTAATACAGCCTTAGCCTTAAATGACGGAGCTTTTTTTCCTACAATTGATGCCATGATATATGAATCTAGATGTTAATTTAATTTCTAAACAAGTATTATTCCGTGTAGTTCATTTAAATGTGAAGCGCACGTTTGCCGGTAGCATCGAGTGCTGCTTCTTTGAAGCTCTCGGTAAAGGTTGGATGCGCGTGGCTTATGCGGCCAATATCTTCGGCACTGGCGCGGAACTCCATGGCTACCACGGCCTCTGCTATCAAGTCGGCTGCTCGTGGACCTATCATGTGTACGCCCAAAATTTCATCTGTCTCCTGATGAGCCAATACTTTGATTAGTCCGTCGAGGTCCATGCTCGCCCGGGCCCGGCCGCTTGCCTTGAAAGGAAAACTTCCGACTTTATATGCTACGCCTGACTCTTTCAACTGCTCTTCTGTTTGACCAACAGAAGCTACTTCCGGCCAGGTGTAAACAACGCCTGGTATGAGATTGTAATTGATGTGTGGCTTCTGTCCGGCAATGGTCTCTGCTACAAATACGCCTTCTTCTTCAGCTTTGTGCGCCAACATAGCGCCTCGCACCACGTCGCCAATGGCGTAAATGCCTGGAACGTTGGTTTGTAAATGGCCATCAACCGAGACGCGACCGCGCTCATCAGCTTGAACGCCTGCCTTTTCGAGGCCGAGGTTTGCAGTGTATGGTTTGCGTCCCACGGCAACTAATACATAGTCACCTTCGAGTACCAATTCGGCACCTTTGGAGTCATCGGCTTTCACAGTCACCGTTTTTCCCTTGGCAGTTACTTCTTTAACCTTATGAGATAGATAGAACTCGAAGTTATTTTTCTTCAATGACTTCTGAAGCTCCTTGCCCATCGTGCGGTCCATGGTGGGGATGATGCTGTCCATGTATTCCACCACGCTCACTTTGGCGCCCAAACGACCATACACGCTGCCCAGCTCGAGTCCGATAACACCGCCGCCGATAATGATGAGGTGCTTGGGAACCTCAGTCATTTCAAGCGCTTCTGTGCTGGTGATGATGCGTTTCTTGTCAATATTGATAAACGGCAATGATGCCGGCTTGGAGCCAGTCGCAATGATTGCGTTTTTTGTCTGAAGCGAAGTGGTTTTGCCATCTTCGTGCTGAACAGTAATCGTGTTTTTATTCTCAAATGAACCGTGCCCGTGAAAAACAGAAATCTTGTTTTTCTTCATCAGAAAATTGATGCCGCCCACCGTTTGAGTGACAACATCCTGCTTGCGCTTGATCATCTGCTTGAGATTCACTTTAGGCTCGCTTTTCAAGTCGATTCCATGCTCCGTAAAAGTGTGCATAGCATTGTGAAAATGCTCTGAAGAATCGAGCAATGCCTTGCTTGGAATGCATCCAACATTCAGACATGTGCCCCCTAATGTGTTATAGCGCTCTACCAATGCGGTTTTCAT
>JBIKSC010000253.1:0-3851 GCA_044348775.1 Flavobacteriales bacterium
TTTCAGGAGCTGAAATAGCCCTCCTTCACTTGGAGTTCAGCGAACGCGCACTGGAATCGTCGAAAGCAGCATTGGACGTTTGGGCCGAACGCCTGAGAGCGACCTTTAATGGTGCAGTCACCACCCACGTTCGTAAAGGAGGAGTCGTTGGTGAAATACCAGCCTTTGCTAAAGAGCAAGAATGTGGCCTCGTTATTATGCCAACTCACGGCATGCGCGGCATGCAGAAGTTGACCGGAAGTCTGGCGTTGCGTGTAGTATCGGAATCGCACATTCCGTTTATTATAGTACAGGAGAGAGACATTCGCCCTCATGGATATAAAAAGCTCGTCATACCGGTTGATTATCGACATCAGCTGCTGGATGAAGCCAAAGCATTTGTTCAACTTGCAAAACTCTTCGCAGGTGAAGTGCATTTAGTTCTGAAGCGTGTGAATGCAGAGGTCATGGATGAAACCATGTTGGAAGGACTGAAGAAACTGTTCGAAGAAAATCACATCGGTATCACGCTTCACGAAGTGCACCACACTACTCATTTCACAAAAGAACTGGTTCGCTATGCAGCATCCATAGAAGCGGACTTAATATGTGCTATCAACTTCAGTTATGAATATCTGTATACCCTGTTCCCACGAACCGAAGAAGAAGATCTGATTTATAACGACCCACAAATCCCTGTTCTGCTCATTACGCCTCAGAATCAGGACGAGGTTATTTACAATATCCCCATGCGTTTTTAATTGCGGACATCAGGGAATTTCCGGGCAAGACTGCGCTCAACTGAGTAGATTAAATACCCAACTATAAACAGGAGACTTGCGACGAGCAATATCGCCTGTACTCCTTCATTGAGTCCTAAAGCCCATGCTGCGAGAAAAAGCAGCAATCCGCCAAAGCCGGCCAGTACCATCCTTCGCGACGATATGCGCTGAGCGTATTTCCATGCATCGGCCGATTGCATGGAGCGACGTGTTCTGTATCCGTAGAGCGGATTAATTTTTCGCGGCGGGTACTTCGCCATAAGCAATCCTGCCAGGATAAAAACGACGGATAACACAAGTTGCGGAAGAAACATAGCCTTAAATCTTAAACAACAGAATAACAAGAATAGCAGGAGCTCCACCACTCCTAAAATCCCCGAGCAGGGAGTTAACAACCGTCAAGTATTAATTAATTCATCTTGACAAGTGTTAAGACTTCAGGGCCTTATGAAACTGCAGGACAATATTGCTACTAACTTAGCAAAAACGAATAATCCCATGATCCTTTTTACATTGCAATCAACTGTTCGTGCAGTATTGATTCTCATCACGGTTTTAGTAGCACAAACACTCACATTCGGCCAGTCTTCTGTGGCACGCCAATGGAGCGAAACGCAACTAAACTGCATTCGTAAGTACTTCGCAAAACCTACCGTGCATGCCCGCCATTTGTCGCATGTATCGATAGCGATGTATGATGCATGGGCAGTTTATGACGATGAGGCCCAACCCTATTTGCTTGGGCAAACCTGGGGCGGTTTCAACTGCCCTTTCAATGGCATACCCATGCCGGCAGACGGCGATTTGCTCGCGGCGCAGGAAAAGGCGATCAGTTATGCAGCCTATCGCACACTTTGGAATCGCTATACCATTTTTGCTCCGGGCGCCAACTTGCTCACCATTCAGGGCTACCTGAACGACCGTATGGCATTATTGGGATATGATACAGGCATCACCTCGACCGATTATTCAGATGGTGACCCGGCCAAACTAGGAAACTACATTGCCGCAAAGTTGCAAGAATTCGCTTTACAGGATGGATCCAACCAACAAGGCAACTACGCCAACCTTCAATATCAACCCATCAACGGTCAATTGCAACCGGCCTTTCCAGGCAATCCATCGGTTGTTGACCCCAATCGTTGGCAAGCCCTGGTATTAAGCCAATGTATCGACCAAAACAACATTCCTGTTGAATGTCCTCCAGGAACCGGTACACCGGCCCTATCCCACGAATGGGGAAATGTTATTCCTTTTGCGCTGACAGAGGATCAGGCCGACACGCTTGAACGCGATGGATTGAACTGGAAAGTATATCTCGACCCGGGCCCACCCCCCATGTTGGATACAACCGTGCAAACCGGATTGGATGAAAGTTTCTTCAAATGGGGGTATGTCATGAATATCATCTGGCATTCGTTCCACAACAATGATGACGGGGTGATGATTGATGCTTCTCCCAATAGCATCGGCGGCTTAAACATTACATCGAATGAACAACTACCACAAACATTTGCACAATACCAGGCATTTTATAATCTGATGGAAGGCGGAGTCTACGACGACGGTCACGATCTAAATCCCGCCACCGGTCAACCTTACGAAACTCAACTGGTTCCACGAAAAGATTTTACACGCGTCCTTTCACAGTATTGGGCAGATGGTCCAAACTCGGAAACCCCTCCAGGACATTGGTTCAAATTGTTCAACGAGGTAGAAGACAAGATGGACCTCTTGGGGATTGAGAAAAAATGGATGGGAGAAGAGGCCGTAAGCGACCTCGAGTGGGATATCAAAGGATATTTCGCATTAGGCGGAGGTATTCACGACGCAGCCATTGCCTGTTGGGGAACAAAAGGTTATTACGACTATACGCGCCCTATTATGGCTATTCGCTGGATGGGTGTAAAAGGACAAAGTACTGATTCAAACCTGCCCCATTACCATCCGGCCGGTTTACCGCTCATTCCCGGATACATCGAGCTAGTATTAGAAGGCGATTCACTTGCCGGAGACAACAATGAGCACCTCTACAAAATCAAAATCTACTCCTGGAAAGGACCATTCGCCGCAACAGGACAAGATGGTGCGGGCTGGTTGTTGGCTGAAAACTGGTGGACCTATCAAACAGCAGGATTCGTGACACCTCCTTTCGCAGGCTATTACTCAGGTCACTCAACCTATTCGCGCACGGGTGCTGAAATTATGACTCTTATTACAGGCGATGAGTATTTCCCGGGCGGCATGGCTGAATTCGTAGCAACTCAAGATGAATATTTGATGGCTGATAGTGGTCCTTCTACAACCGTGAAATTGCAATGGGCCACCTATCGCGACGCCTCAGATCAATGCAGCGTATCGCGCATTTATGGCGGCCTACACCCCCCACAAGACGACATTCCCGGTCGCAAAGTGGGTCTTATCGTCGGACCTCAAGCGGTAAACAAGGCCAATGAGTTCATTCATGCGAATCCACCACAAGTTGCTGCAACGTATAGCGCTTCGGCCATATCAGACATTCATGTGGGAGGACTTTGGTCTATGGATCTTCAATTCGATAAGTTGATGGATACTTTGGTAACTCCGCAGCTCATCTTCCTGAATGCCGAGGCAACGAATACACTGAATTTCTCCTCGGGCTATTGGCTGAATGAGCAAGCATACCGCGCCAGTTATTCTGTGATTGACATGAATGTAACCTTGAACGGTGTCACTGTAAGCATTCAGCAAGCCAGAGATGCAGAAGGCATCACAAACGTGCCCGCTGTGGGCGCTCCTTTTAGTATCGATACTCAAAACCCGGCGGGTGTCGCCACCATCATCGGTGCTGAATCGGTGTTGAATGAGTTGACCGTTGCTACAAACGCAGAAGTAGATCTGTACATCGATTTCAATGAAGAGATGAATCAAGATATTGCTCCGGTAATAACGGTATTAGGCATCGACGCAAATGCCGGCTTGACGCTAAGCGCACTGAGCAACTGGACAAGCCCAACAACGTATCGTGCCCTATTCACCCTTGCTGATACAGATGCAGAAATAATGGCCGGAGACATTGAAGTTTCGGGTGCTGAAGATGCCTCCGGCAAT
>JBIKSC010000047.1:0-13741 GCA_044348775.1 Flavobacteriales bacterium
AAACAATAAGAAGGAAGAAATCCGCGAATCAAAAGATCGTCTCAAGCGCCAGCCGCAATACTTTGAATTCACAGGTGCCGATGGCGCACCTTACCATAATGACGATGCGAGCATACAGAAAGAAATGGGCTCCAAAAATGAGACTCAGCTGCGAGCCAACTTCGCCGGGCAATCAAGCGGGGGCTCACGTCCATTCGACCCGTCGGGTGCTGCAGGTCCAAATCACTACGTTCAAATGATTAACGCCACAACCTTCCGTGTCTACAACAAATCGACAGGCGCAACTATTGGCAGCGCACAATCGTTGGGTTCATTGTGGAATCCCGACACCCAAAACAACGGTGACCCTATCGTCCTGTACGACAAAGCAGCCGACCGATGGTTTTTGGCACAATTCGGCTCATTCTTCAACAACGAAATCTACATCGCAATCTCTACTACCGGTGATCCTCTGGGTTCATATTATACCTACACATTTGAGTCACCTGCATTTCCCGATTACTTAAAGTTCAGCGTTTGGCAAGACGGTTATTACATGACAGCCAACACCAACACGCAGCGTGTGTTCGCATTTGAACGCGATGCTATGTTAGCCGGAACACCGGGTGCACGCAGCGTGTTTACTTCATACAATCCACCGGATGGCGGAGGTTTCTTCGTGCCTGTTACCGGCTGTGCTGCCGATGGAACCTTACCGCCCGCAGGAACACCCTGCCCAATTTTCTCTTATTCCGATAATGGATGGGGAGGTGGTAATCAGGACCGCGTCAACATTTATAATATGACGGTGAACTGGACCCCCAACACACCAACCGCATCAATTGCATCCGCCAATAATGTGAACACCGCTGCCTTCGATGGATCGTACAACAGTAACTGGGACGATGTATCACAACCGGGTACCACGCAAAAGCTCGATGGCATAGGTGGTATATGCATGTATCGCGGACAGTGGAAAACGTGGGAAGGATACAATTCCATTGTACTCAACTGGGCTGTAAAAATCAGCAACAGTCAACGCAGTATCAAGTGGTGCGAACTTCGTCAGGATCAAAACACAGGCACGTGGTCGATGTATCAGGAAGGAATTTATACGCCCGATAGTGACACACGCTGGATGGGAAGCATCATCATGGACGACAATGGTTCCATTGGTCTGAGTTATATGAAAGCTAATTCCAACAGCAACTTGTATCCAGGCCTATACTATACCGGCCGCCGCAGTTGCGATCCACTCGGCACAATGCCTATTACCGAGCAACTGGTTGTTGGAGGCACAGGTTCACAAACAGGCACGAACCGCAATGGCGATTATGCGCATGGATGCTTGGATCCCGATGGCGTTACCATTTGGAGTACGAGTGAATACATGGGCGGACAAACCGGCTTTAGTGCTGCTCGCACGCGTATTTTCTCTTATCAAATTGAACCCTGCATTGCCGCCAATGTTGACATTGCATTGGAAGGCGAGGGACACGTTGTCTGCGCCGGTGAAACGGTGACCCTTGTTGCGGAACCAGCGTTTGGCGGAACTACTCCGCAATACGAATGGTATCTAAACAGTACTGCGCTGAACAATAACAACGACACACTCCTCCTCAACAGCCCACAAAATGGCGATATCATTACATGCACCATGATTTCCAACGAGCCCGGGCTGGAAGGTATTTCCGTTACATCCAACGAAATCACATTGGAAATTGTCTCAGCCATTGCGCCAGCTGTATCCATTACCTCGGCACAAGAAGTTATTTGCATGGGTGCGGAAGCAGTTTTCGTTGCAAATGGATCCAACACGGGCAGCAATCCTATCTACCAATGGTTCATCGATGGTGCACCTGTTGGAGATAACAGTGATACACTCTCTTACACTTTCAACTCCATACAAAATGTAACGTGCACTCTTACTTCTTCACTCAGTTGTGCATCGCCAGTTTCCGGCTCAAGTGAAGTATTCATCGTAGCGCCTCAAGAAAGTTTAAATCCTGAAATTACCATCACGGCCAGTACGGACACAATTTCACCGGGTGAATCAATTACCTTCACTGCAACAGCTGTAAATGCAGGAAGCGCTCCGGCATTTCAGTGGTACATCAATGGTCTTGTCTTATCCGGTGCTACAGCCTCCACTTATACATCCAACACCATTGGTAATGGCCAAACGATTACTTGTCGCATTGTGGGTCAAGTTCCATGCAGTTCGGTCACAACAGTAACCAGCAACGGTATAACGGTCGTAGTTGAACAACCCAGCGCGGTTTTAGAATGGAGTAATGACGCAGAAATGCTCATATACCCCAACCCATCTATGGGCGCAGTAACGTTCAAGTCGCTCCATGCTGGTACGTTTTATATCGTGAATGAAGCCGGACAGTTAGTGCGTGAAATCCGCCTCAACAACGCGAACAACTATGAAGTTCAACTCACCGATCTCGCTGCTGGCGCATACATCGTAGCCGGTCAAAACGATTTCGGAATTGTGAAAGAGAGATTAGTGATCGTGCGTTAATGACGAATGACTAGTGACGAATGTCTAGTGACTAGTTGAAAAGGCCCACGTGAAATCTCATCGTGGGCCTTTTCCATTATTAATACTAATGATTACCCTTTTCTAGATTAGTCATTAGTCACTAGTCAATGCTAAAAATGTCCCTCATCCAGCCCAAACTTGAACCCCATCCTCTTGCCGGTTGCTAGGTTGGTGCTCGTAGTCACGCTTTGAATTTCATCTACCGTCACCTGCTGCAAGTTCTCGTAAGGCGGCGCCAATAAATCGAAGTCCAGGGTATACAAGATTGCACTTTCGACCACCTTGTCCATAGCCTCTTTGTCCAGTTTACTGTTGATAAAATCGTTATACATAAAACCCAACTGTCGCTTGCCTTGCACGAAGAAGTGATTTTCCTTGTTCACGAAAATTCGTGCAATCAAGTACCCAACATCCGACACGCGCTGATACTTGAATGAATCAGCAAGGAAGTTATAGATGTTGATTATACCTACGAAGGAATTATCGGGATGATCTTTTACATAACCGCTTTTCCATACCGAGTTGGATTCATCGATCTGAAAGACATTCGTATGCATGTAGAAAACTAACACGTCTCCTGCAATTTTAATCTCGGCCTGAAAGTCTCCTCTGTCGCGGTAGTGGAAGTCGACTCGCTCATCCGACTTACCGTAATTTTTTGAAATATCCTGAACTGTCGCTGAAAGAACGCCCTTCAACTCCGAAAATACACGCAGAGTGTTGTGATAGACATCTTGTTTTAGCACAGCCTTCTCGCGCACCAGGCGGTAGAGGGTTTCCCTTGATTCACTCATATAGATTTTTTAAAATTGAAATCATTTGCGCAAATTGTCAAGTGATTTGCTCCGATTGCAGGTTGGAAATTTAGTCGAAAACATCCATATATCAAATGCGCAATGGCTTGAGCGTTTCACGAGGCATTCAGCCATTTCATAGTACTATATCGCTCTCCGAGCCCTCACACAGCAATCAGAACAAGCTGCGAAAACCAAAACTTATCTTTCCATTGCGCACGAGTACCGGGTTATCGAATTGCTTTCCCAGCGCATAGTTAAAGGTGAAAATACCCGCTTTCGTCTCGAAGTTTGCACCGGCTCCTACATTGATAGGCAAGTCTCGCACATATCCGAGTATACCCTTATACTCATACCATGCCTGATCGACGAATACGAACAGAGCTGAATTTTCCTCAAGGAGCCACCGATACTCGAATGTGCCAACGGCCCATGCCGTTGCAAAAATACTCTCCTCATTTATCCCTCTAATGGTACGTAATCCACCAATTCGATACACTTCATTTTCATACAATGAATCACTCATAATTACTGCTCCCTTCATTCCGAAGAGAAGGGTTTGCCGTTTAAACACAGGAATGTAGAACTCTGCCAGCGCATCTGCTCTGGTAAGCGGCTTCCGGGCTAGAGCAACGTCCTCGGCATTCGGTTGTGATGTTACGCGATAGCCCGTTGCTCCTTCAATCTGAAGCGTAAAACCTCGTCGAGGATTCCATCTATAGTCCAGGGTTTCTAATTGCGCACTCAATCCGTAGAGCGTATGCTGCGCATTGGCAAGATCTCCTGCAGTATAGAAATTGGTTAGCCTATCGGTTCTGTTGCGCTCCACGAAAACCCGTATGCGCTGGTTTCGCGGCAATATGACTCCGGCACCAGCCATCAATTTGACCGAGGTGAAGGAAGTATCACGTTTATAAATCTGTAGCTTCCCGTCAATCGCCAGCGGCGTCTTAAAGAGATAAGGCACCATTGCTCTTACTGCCAAATCCTGCGTCAACGGTTGAAGTTTTCGCCAGATAACTCCAAACTCCTCTCCGCGGTTAAAGGCGTTGACGAGCCGCACTTCCG
Source organism: Flavobacteriales bacterium (assembly GCA_044348775.1). GTDB lineage: Bacteria > Bacteroidota > Bacteroidia > Flavobacteriales_D > Sanyastnellaceae > JAIBBG01. The sequence goes on from JBIKSC010000047.1 coordinate 4,393, forward strand.
CATCGCCCGTTACATTCGTCTTACCCGTTGCCTCATCAGGGCGCAAACCTGCAACGCCGTTGAAATAATTGGCCTTTTTCCTTTCGACAAAGAGAAAAAGATCGGCCTTTCCTTGTTCGAAACGCACCTCCGGCCAACGTTTTACTTGTACAAACGGAATCTCGCGCAATCGCTTTTCCGTTTGTTGCATGCGCTGTTCATTATACAAGGCTCCCGACTTAAAGTCAATATAGTTGCTCAGATAGGTATATGGTAGCGGTTGTGAAGAACGCACGTACAAACTATCATTCACAATGCGCTGCCCGGCCTTAACACTGATAAACACATCCGCTCGCAATTCGCTCTTTCTTCTCGATGACAATGTCTTCAAACTATCCAAAAAGATAGCGGCAAATGGGTACCCTTCATTCTCATAATCCGCAATTGTTTTTGAAAAAAGTCCATTCAGGGAGTTCAAGGTCAAGTTGCCCCTCACCCTAGAATCACCAAACCAACTGCTATCATGAAAAACATGCGCTTCATTCAGCACGAACTTTTGGTGCCTCCTGAGCAAAAGAAAGATGGTACTATCCGCGCTAACAGTATCGATTTCTGAAAGTAAAAACCCTTCATCAAGCGAGCGGTAATAGATAGAACTTACCTCACGAATTGCCTCTTGCTTAGATGAAAAAACGATGGATGAAGTATCATGTGAGCTACTGTCGCACACCTTCAAGCTCCATGACTGACTCCACAGCACCTGAATATGCAGGCAACACACCACAAGAAGAGTAATTCGTAGTAAATGAGATGAAATCATTGGTGTTACTTTCATAAATCCCTTACCGAAGCCATTGCGAAAGGTACAATCAAACGAATAGAGAGTAGCAGGGAAGGCTCAGCTTAATGAATCTGCATCCTATCAGGAGCATCTTCAGCATTCCATTCGGAAACTTAGATTACTCCAATGCAATAAAAAAGACCGCATATAGCGGTCTTTTCAGTTTTATAAAGAATGCGATTATTCTTCGCTCTTCTTCTTGCGTGTTGCCTTTGGCTTCTCTTCGCCTTCAGCCTTTGGTTCAGCCTTCTTGCGAGGAGCCTTTGCCTTTGGAGCCTCTGCACCTTCGCCGCCTTCTGCACCCTCAGCCTTTTTCACAGAGCTGCGACGAGTGCGCTTCTTAGGTGCTGCTTCAGATGCTGCAGCAGTTCCTTTGGTGTAGATGGTATTAAAATCAACCAATTCGATCATGGCAGTTTCGGCATTGTCACCAGGACGGTACCCTGTGCGGATGATACGCACATAACCACCAGGACGATCAGCCACTTTCGGTGCAATTTCACGGAACAATTCAGTTACCGCTTCTTTGTTTTTCAAATAGCTGAACACTGTACGACGGCTGTGAGTGCTGTCGGTTTTGCTTTTCGTGATAAGTGGCTCAACATACACACGCAATGCTTTTGCTTTTGCCAATGTGGTGTTGATACGCTTGTGCTCGATCAGTGAGCAAGCCATGTTCATCAAAAGAGCCGCGCGGTGTTCGCGTGTTCTGCTCAAATGGTTTACTTTTCTTCCGTGTCTCATAGTTTTTACTGGTAGTGAAGCGTTGGCAATTGGCTAGTGCATCCATTCATTCAGAATCTTTGCATAGGCCACCTTCTTTTACAACTACTTCGGGTTCTTTAAATAATTTCTTTTATTAAGTGCTTTCGCACCAAGTTACCAATTAGTCGCGGTCGAGTTTGTACTTGCTCACGTTCATACCGAACTGCAAGCCTTTGCCTTCCACGAGTTCTTCCAATTCTGTAAGCGACTTTTTACCGAAGTTACGGAACTTCAACAAGTCGTTTTTATTGAATGAAACCAAATCACCGAGGGTCTCAATATCAGCAGCCTTCAAGCAGTTGAGGGCGCGCACTGAAAGATCCATATCAACCAACTTGGTCTTCAACAACTGACGCATGTGCATTGAGCTCTCGTCAAATTCCTCCGTTTCCTTCTTAGCTTCTTGCTCAAGCGTAATGCGCTCGTCACTGAACAACATGAAGTGATGGATTAGAATCTTCGCAGCTTCCTGCAATGCATTTTTAGGAGATATACTGCCATCACCTTGAATTTCCACCAACAACTTTTCGTAGTCGGTCTTTTGCTCAACGCGGAAGTTTTCTACGCTGAACTTCACATTGCGGATTGGCGTGAAAATGCTGTCAATAGCGATAGTACCTACCGGTGCACTGTTTGACTTGTTTTCCTCAGCCGGACGATATCCGCGACCTTTTCCAATGGTGATTACTATGTTCAACTTCACTTTTGGGTCCATGTTACAAACCACCAAGTCGGGGTTCAATACCTGGAAAGCAGTTGTAAAGTTGCTGATATCACCGGCTTTGAATTGCTCTTGGCCAGAGATATTGATTGTTACTTTTTCGTAATCAGTTGTCTCAATCTGGCGCTTCAAGCGTACCTGCTTGAGGTTGAGGATGATTTCGGTTACATCTTCAACCACACCTTTGATTGTAGAGAACTCATGATCAACACCCTCAACCTTGATTGAGGTGATTGCAAAACCTTCCAGTGAAGAGAGCAGAATTCTGCGCAGTGCGTTACCGATGGTGATACCAAAACCTGGTTCCAACGGACGGAATTCGAACGATCCGGCGAAGTCGTTGCTGTCGAGCATTACGACCTTGTCTGGTTTTACGAAATCAATGATTGCCATTTATAGTGTAATTGTTATTTTGGTTCTGGACTATTACTTAGAATACAATTCGACGATGAGCTGCTCCTTGATGTTTTCAGGGATCTGCACACGCTCCGGAAAGTTGAGGAATACGCCTTGCTTATCGGCATCATTCCAGTCGAGCCAGTCGAACTTCTTGCGGCTTGCAAGAGCCATGGTGATGGTTGGGAGTGACTTTGAACGCTCACGAACACCTACACGGTCACCCGGACGCAACTGGTAAGAAGGGATATTCACTACCTGTCCGTTTACGGTGATGTGGCTGTGACCAACCAACTGACGAGCACCCATGCGGCTTGCTGCCAAACCGAGGCGGTACACGGTATTGTCCAAACGTGACTCACAAAGAGCGAGCAAAATTTCACCGGTTACACCCGGACGAGCTGAAGCTTTCTTGTATAGGTTTTCGAACTGACGTTCCAAAATACCATACGTGTATTTTGCCTTCTGCTTCTCGTTGAGCTGAACGGAGTATTCCGACTGCTTTCCACGACGCTTGTTGGGTCCGTGTTGTCCTGGGGGATAATTACGCTTATCCAAATTTTTGTCCGGGCCGAAAATCGGCTCGCGGAACTTACGCGCAATCTTTGACTTGGGTCCTGTATATCTGGCCATTACTGATAATTTCTTGTGGTAGTATTAGATTCTTCTTTTCTTAGGTGGGCGGCAACCGTTGTGAGGAAGTGGAGTGATGTCCACGATTTCCAACACTTCGATACCTGTGTTATGGATGGTGCGGATAGCAGATTCACGACCTGCACCAGGACCCTTAACGAACACCTTCACCTTGCGCAGGCCAAGATCCATAGCTTCTTTAGAAGCTTGCTCAGCAGCTAACTGGGCTGCATATGGAGTGTTCTTCTTAGAACCCTTGAACCCCATCTTACCGGCTGAAGACCATGAGATAACCTGGCCGGTATTGTTGGTAAGGCTGATGATGATGTTGTTGAACGTAGACTGAACGTGAGCTTGACCCACTGACTCCACGAGTACATTCTTTTTCTTTTTCTTTTCGACTTTAGCCATTGTTCGTGTTGTTTGAGTTGGACACCATTGAGGTATCTAACCGTACGAATTATTACTTGGTTACTTTCTTCTTGTTTGCAACTGTCTTACGCTTTCCTTTACGGGTACGAGAGTTGTTCTTGGTGCTTTGACCACGAACCGGCAAGCCCACACGGTGACGTACGCCACGGTAGCAACCGATATCCATCAAGCGCTTAATGCTCATTTGCACTTCTGAACGGAGCGCACCCTCCACCTTCAGTTCATCGGTAATAAAACCACGGATCTTTGACAAATCGTCGTCGTTCCATTCCTGAACTTTCTTGTCGTAGCTCACGCCTGCAGTTTCTAAAATTCTGCGTGCGGTGCTGCGACCGATTCCATAGATGTAGGTGAGACCAATTTCACCTCTCTTGTTTCTTGGTAAGTCAATACCTGCTATACGAGCCATTTATTTATTGTTTTTAGGACCGGGGTAGCCGGACCAAACGTTTAACCTTGTCTTTGCTTGAACTTTGGGTTCTTCTTGTTAATCACATAGAGCTTACCCTTTCTGCTTACAATCTTGCAGTCGGCTGAGCGCTTTTTAATGGATGCACGAACTTTCATGTCTTTTACTTTTATCCGAATTACCTGGGGCAATTCTTATTTATATCTAAAACTAATTCTTCCTTTTGTCAAATCGTAAGGTGACATTTCCACCTTAACTCTATCACCTGGCAAGATGCGGATGTAGTGCATGCGCATTTTACCTGAGATATGAGCCGTAATTATGTGGCCGTTTTCCAACTCCACGCGAAACATCGCGTTGGAAAGGGCTTCGATAATTGTTCCATCTAACTCGATGGATGTTTGTTTTGCCATATCTCTATCTATCGTTCGCTTCGGGCCTGCTATATAGTTAACAGAGCCTCTGCCTTTTCAATCAATTCAAAACTGGATAAAACTTCAGCCTTCTCTTTTCGCACTACAATCGTGTGTTCGAAGTGCGCACTCTGCTTTGAGTCAGCAGTGACAATGGTCCAACCATCTTTCATCTGCTTCACATTGCGCGTACCCATGTTGATCATCGGTTCAATGGCAATCACTAAACCCTCCTGCATCAACACTCCTTGACCACGTTTTCCGAAGTTCGGAACCTCCGGCGCTTCGTGCAGGTTCTTCCCTACTCCATGCCCTACCAAGTCACGAACAACTCCATATCCAAACGATTCAGCATGCGATTGAACTGCACAACCAATATCGCCTGTTCGATGACCGGCTATAGCCTGTTCTATTCCGAGATACAGACACTCTTTGGTCACCCGTAGTAATTGACGTACTTCCGGGGATAATGGGCCAACACCGAAAGTGTAAGCAGAATCCCCCCAGTAACCATCTTTCACAACACCGATATCCAACGACACTATATCACCTTCCTGCAAAGGGCGGTCATTGGGAATGCCGTGAACCACAGAACTGTTAACGCTGGCACAAATGGAATTAGGGTAATTGTTGTAACCCAAAAAACCGGGATATGCACCATGGTCGCGAATGAACTCTTCCGCTACTCGATCCAACTCCATAGTAGTAACTCCGGGGCGAATACGAGCGGCTAGTTCCGCTAAAGTTTTTCCAACAAGTAAAGAACTTTGTCTGATGAGCTCTATCTCATCATCCGTTTTTAATACCGGTTTCTTGGACGACATCGTACCGAAACCCGGAATTAGCTTGCGTATCCTGATGAACTAATCGCTCCGGTATTTCTACCGCGTACACGACCGGACTTCATCAGACCGTCATAGTGGCGTGACACCAAGTGAGTCTCAATTTGCTGGAGCAAGTCGAGAATCACACCTACTGTAATAAGCAGGGATGTTCCACCGAAAAATATCGAAAACTGCTGTGCTTTGGTAAGACCAATCATCATAACCAATGCAGGTAAAATCGCAATAAGGCCGACAAAGATACCACCCGGAAGGGTAATTCTCGAAACAACATTGTCTATCATGTCAGCAGTGGGCTTGCCCGGCTTGTGCTCAGGAACCAAGTTACCGTTACGCTTCAAATCATCGGCAATCTGATTAGGATTCGTAACAATAGCCGTATAGAAGAATGTGAACAAAATGATCGAGAAGAACAACAAGAGGTTGTAGCCCCAGCCTTGAATATTCGTGAGGCTTGCCAAAATTTCACTATCCTGGAAAGTTTCTGTATTGCGCAAGTAAAGCGGAACGAACATGATTGCCTGAGCAAAAATGATTGGCATTACACCTGCAGAATTCACACGCAATGGGATATAAGAGCGTGCTCCTTCTCCGCTTGGCATATGCGAACCTCCTCCCATATTCATTTTCGGCATTTGCACCGGAATCTTGCGAACCGCTTGGATAACCGCGATACACAAACCAACGATAATCAACAGTGCCGCCAACTCAATGAGGAAGAAGAAAGGTGACTGAAGCTTAAACTCAGAGATAAATCCTTTTGGAATATCTGAGATAATACCTGTCATAATGATTAAGGAAGTACCGTTTCCGATTCCCTTGTCTGTAATCTTCTCACCGAGCCACATCACGAACAACGTTGAGCATGTGAGGATTACTACGGCAGAGAACAACCAAGTGAAACCCTCCGGATATGAACCGACAGGTAGAGTACTCTTGATATAACCCGGAGCCTGAACCAAACCAATGGCGATGGTCAGCATGCGGGTATATTGATTGATTTTCTTGCGACCACTTTCACCTTCGCGTTGCATTTTTGTAATGGTAGGAACAGCCAACCCTAGCAACTGAATGATGATAGATGCCGAGATGTATGGCATGATACCCAATGCGAAAATGGAAGCGCGGCTAAACGCACCACCGGTGAACAAGCCGAGGAATCCAAGCAAGCCACCTTGTGATCCGGTTTCCAACTGATTGGAATCAACACCAGGAAGCACAATGAAAGAACCTACACGATACACCAACAGCAAAAGCAAGGTGTAACCAATCTTAGTCCTTAGTTCGTCGTGACTCCAGATGTCCTTTATTTTCTGAATAAAACCTTTCATAGTTTTGGTTTAGAGGGTAGTTGCAGTTCCGCCCAATTTTTCTATAGCTGCTTTTGCAGTTGCAGAAAAACCGTGAGCACTTACATTCAGTTTGGTTTTCAGTTCACCACGACCTAGTACTTTCACCAGATCCTTCTTCCCACAAATTCCATTCTGCACCAATATATCGTGATTGATATCACTCACATTGAGCTTCTCAACCAACATTTGGAGCAAATCAAGGTTGATACCCTTGTATTCAACGCGGTTAATGTTTTTAAAACCGAATTTAGGCAAACGACGTTGAAGAGGCATTTGACCACCTTCAAATCCGAGCTTACGCTTTGTACCTGAGCGTTGGCCTGCACCTTTGTGACCACGACCGGAAGTTTCGCCCAGACCCGAACCTTGACCACGACCTACGCGCTTGCGTGTCTGCGTAGAACCTGCTGCCGGCTTAAGATTATTGAGTTTCATATTCGTTTGAGTATTGCTGCCGGTACTTACCGACATCTTTTAATTCTTCGTTATTATTTGTTCTCTACTTTCAACAAGTGACGAACGGCACGGATCATACCGGCGATGTTAGGTGTCAGCTCGTGCTCCACAGGAACATTAAGCTTCTTAATTCCCAACGCTTGAATCGTTGCTTTTTGACGAGCTGGACGATCGATAGCGCTTTTCACTTGTGTTATCACAACTTTAGCCATGGTATGGTCTTTTATTATCCTTTGTAAACTTTATCTACACTGATACCGCGCATTCTGGCAATATCATGCGCATTGCGCAATTTTGAAAGAGCATCGAGGGTTGCTTTCACCACGTTGTGTGGGTTGGAAGAGCCCTTCGACTTGGCCAACACGTCGGTTACACCGGCTGATTCCAACACAGCGCGCATCGCACCACCGGCAATTACACCGGTACCGTGAGAGGCAGGCTTGATGAAAACACGGGCTCCGCCGAATTTTCCGTCTTGCTCGTGCGGGATGGTTCCCTTGCGAACAGGCACCTGAATAAGGTTCTTCTTCGCATCTTCGGTAGCCTTGGTTACGGCCTCTGCAACTTCTTTCGACTTGCCCAGACCATGTCCAACTACACCCTTCTCATTACCTACTACAACGATAGCGGCAAATCCGAATGTGCGTCCACCTTTGGTCACCTTGGTAACCCTGTTCACCGCAACCAAGCGGTCTTTCAATTCTGTTTCGCTAGAGCGAACCGGTTTTGTTTCTGCCATCTCCTATTAGAATTTAAGGCCTGCCTCGCGGGCTGCTTCGGCCAATGATTTAACACGTCCATGATAGAGGTAACCGCCACGGTCAAAGACTACTTCATTGATTCCGGCAGCCTGAGCGCGCTCAGCGATGGTTTTACCCACCAATTTCGCCTGATCCAACTTAGCGACTGACTGCGCATCCTTCATCACCATAGATGATGCTGAGGCCAAGGTTACACCCTTTTGGTCGTCAATTATTTGGGCATAAATCTGCTTGTTGCTGCGGAATACTGAAAGACGTGGTCTTTGAGTTGTTCCTTTCACACTAGCCCTGATTCGTGTGCGTATTTTCGCTCTGCGAGCTTCTTTGCTGAATGCCATTGCTTTAATTCAAGTTTTATTTAGCTGCTGACTTACCAGCCTTTTTACGTACAAATTCACCAATATAACGAACACCTTTGCCTTTGTATGGCTCCGGAGCGCGGAGGCTGCGAATCTTGGCAGCTACCTGACCCAACAATTGCTTGTCGTGACTCTCTAGCGTGATGGAAGGGTTCTCCCCTTTCTCTGCTTTCGCAGTTACCTTGATTTCCGTCGGCAATTCGAACACAATCGGGTGGCTGAATCCGAGGGTCAATTCCAACTGCTGGCCTGTGGCCTTGCAACGGTAACCTACCCCGATCATTTCCAGCCGGCGTGTCCATCCCGCGCTAACACCGGTCACCATATTGTGTATGAGTGAACGGTATAGACCGTGTTTCGAACGCGCATCCTTGTGATCGCTGCTGCGTGTGAGGGTGATAACACCTTCCACAATTTCCAGTGCAATCGATCCATCGATTTCCTGGGAAAGCTCCCCTTTCGGGCCTTTAGCTTTAAATACGCCATCATTGAAAGACACTTCAACGCCTTTAGCAATGGTGACGGGTGATTTTCCTATCCTTGACATGGGTCAGAAATTTTTCAGTGGTTTAATAAACGTAGCACAATACTTCTCCGCCGATTCCGTGGGTGCGAGCTTCCTTATCGCTCATAACTCCTTTCGAAGTCGATACAACAGCGATACCCAAACCGTTCAGAACACGTGGCATTTCATCTGCTCCGGTATACTTACGGTGACCGGGTGAAGAAATGCGTTGGATGCTCGAAATAGCCGGCGTCTTGGTTTTCATGTTGTACTTCAACGCGATTTTAATCGTGCCCGGAGTTCCATCTTCGAACTTGTAGTTCAGGATGTATCCTTTGTCGTGCAGGATCTTAGTAATCTCCTTTTTCAGGTTTGACGCTGGAATTTCAACCACCTTGTGACGGGCTGACTGAGCATTCCGGATGCGGGTCAAATAATCTGCAATTGGGTCTGTAAACATTGCTGTTCGCTTTTTTTAAAGTGGC
>JBIKSC010000255.1:0-3838 GCA_044348775.1 Flavobacteriales bacterium
TTATACTTTACCCCTTCCTTCTCCCTTTTCACGCTTAATATCTCTTCTTCCCTTTCTTCCCGCCGCCATCGCGATCACCGAAAGACTTCTTGCGGTCGAAGCCTCCTTCACGGCCTTTGTTATAACCGCCGCCACCGCCGCCTCCTTTGCGGCCTTCACCGCGGAAACGTGTGCGCGGAATTCCTGCATCACGGTTGCCGCGTGATTCAACGCGTACCGTCCGACCTCTATACTGGGCGCCATGGATTGTCTCCATAATCTTATCGACTGCCTCATTCTTCACTTCAATAAGAGAGAAGGTGTTCTTCAAATCCGTCCAAGTGATGTCAGCAGTATTGATCTCTGCATTTTCAGCAATAAACTCCTTGATTGTATTGAAATCAAAACCGTCAATTCCACCAATGTTCATATACAGTTTCACAACGCCGGGAGCCAATGCTCGGCGATCGTCGCGCTGTGCGTTGTGGTTCAAATCCGGAGCATTGCGGTAGTATTCAGCAAAGCGATTGAACTCGATGGAAACAAAACGCTTGATGATATCCTCACGCGATAGTTCCTGTAACTCTTCAAATACCTGCGGCAAATAACGCTCAACAGTCTTCTCATCTACCTCTACATTGTGTATGCGCTTTACCAACGCCATCAACTGCTGCTCGCAAACATCAAAACCGGTTGGTATTTGAGCTTGTGTGAATTTGCGCTTAATAATTTTCTCAATCTCACGAATCTTATGCAACTCCTTGCTGTGGATGATTGCGATACTCACACCGGTCTTACCTGCGCGAGCCGTACGACCACTGCGGTGCGTATAGCTTTCAATCTCATCAGGCAAATTGTAGTTGATTACGTGCGTTACATCGTTCACGTCAATACCGCGTGCTGCTACGTCGGTAGCAACAAGCATCTGCAGTGAGCGACTGCGGTAGCGCTTCATTACAAAGTCACGCTGCGCCTGAGACAAATCGCCGTGCAAGGCGTCAGCATTGTAACCGTCCTTGATTAACGCATCTGCCACTTGCTGTGTCTCTGCCTTTGTGCGACAGAAAACAATCGCAAAAATATCCGGATTAAAATCCGCAATTCGCTTGAGCGCCAAGTAGCGATCCTTAGCGTGCACTACGTAATACAAGTGCTCGATATTTTCATTGCCCGAGTTGCGCTGACCAACGGTAACCTCGTGCGGATTATTCATGTAGTTCTTCGCAATACGCTGCACCTCGTGGGGCATCGTGGCAGAAAACAACCACGTGTTTTTCTCATCCGGTGTCTGCGAGAGTATCAAATCCAAATCATCCTTAAAGCCCATGGTCAACATTTCATCGGCTTCGTCGAGCACCACAAATTCGATTCGTGCGAGATCCACAACACCGCGTTCAATCATGTCCACCAAACGACCGGGTGTCGCTACGACAATTTGCGGTCCCTTGCGCATCTCACGGATCTGCCCTTCTATACTGGCACCACCATAGATAGCCACAACGTGAGCCCCACCGGTGTGTTTCGAAAAGTTCTGTAAATCACGCGTGATTTGCATGCACAGCTCACGCGTTGGCGCGAGAATGAGTGCCTGCGTGTGGCGTTGACTAAAATCGAGGAGGTCGATCAACGGCAAACCAAAGGCCGCCGTCTTTCCTGTTCCTGTTTGTGCTAAAGCAACAACGTCTTGGTTGCCGCCAAGCATCACGGGGATAGCCTGTTCCTGGATGGGGGTCGGGTTTTCAAAACCCAGCTCGGAGATAGCGCGCAAAACGGGCTTACTCAATCCGAGTAATTCAAAATTCATCATAAAATTAAATATTGGTTGTTAAGCCTAAGCCAATTGAATTGAACAACCATTTTCAGAAAAAATGCGCTACGCCGCGCGAACTGATGAAGATGTGAAGTAAAACCCGCCTGGAAAAGGCGCGCAAATATAGTGACGAATGATTAATGACCAATGACTAGCGAGCAATGACTAGTGAGCAATGACTGGTGACAGGAAAATTGAACGGAAACCTTGAGTGCTGTCTCCATTCGTCATTTGTCATTCGTCATTTGTCATTTGTCACTATAACCGAGCCACCAACTCCTTATACAGCACATTCAACTTCGACTCTGCCTGGCGCGCCGTTGCAATAATTTCTTCTAGACTCAACTTGGTTAGATTATCGGGGTCACACGTATCTGTAATCACAGAAACACAACAACATGGCAATGACATGTGGTTGCATGCTATCACTTCAGGCACCGTACTCATGCCAACTGCATCTGCCCCCATCATCTTAAGCATGCGATACTCTGCACGTGTCTCCAAATTAGGACCAAGCACAGAGACATAGACACCCTCGCGCAAATCCAATCCATTCTTCTCTGCAATGCCATGCAATTTATCGTTAAGCGCTTTTGAATAGGGCTCTGACATATCCGGAAAGCGCGGGCCCAATTCATCAATATTTGGTCCTCGCAATGGATTATCAGGCTGCATATTGATGTGATCATTGATCAGCATCAAATCGCCCTTCTTGAACGACAGATTGATTGCTCCAGCTGCGTTCGACAATAAAACATACTTAACACCAAGCATCTTCATGATGCGAACGGGCATAACTACCTCGTCCATGCTATGACCTTCGTAATAATGAAAGCGCCCTTGAAAGGCCATCACTTTCTTACCGCCTAGATTTCCGTAGATCAGTTTTCCAAAATGAAACTCAACGGTCGCTATTGGGAAGTTGGGAATGACATTGTAGCTGAACTGCTTCTCGCACTCAATGGCGTTGGCTAATTCGCCCAAACCTGTGCCTAATATTATTCCCACTTCCGGAGCATTCATGCCCTTCGAACGCAACCATTCGACGGTTTGCTCTAATTGATCTAATTCTGTCATAGTTTTAAAAAAGGACAACAAATGTAGTGTTAGGCTATGCCATTCGCTTGATAATTCTAAGCTTGTGTGTGTAGCTGCCTGAATCACGATTAAAAATACCTTGATGATCCAACACATCAACGCGCACCTTTCCCGAAGCATGAATGATTTCGACCTGATCTTCTGAATTGCGCATTACAATACCAACGTGAATAATACGGCCTTCAGCATTATCGAAAAATGCTAAATCACCAATTTGTGTTTCTTCAATAAACGAAATCGTCGCACCCATTTCCGCCTGCTGATAAGCATCACGCGGAATTGAAACTCCATTTAACCGCATCACCAATTGTGTGAATCCCGAGCAATCAATGCCCATTACGGTTCTGCCTCCCCATAAGTAAGGTGCATTTAAAAACAAACGTGCGCATTTCTCTACATCCTCTCTGCTACCCGACCAACTCATCTGCTCTTGAGCAGCTATCGACTGCGCTGAAACAACAGCTCCGGCAGTAACCCACCCATGTTCATTCCCGGCATGAAGGATACGCATCAAAGGAATATTCACCATGACACTATCGTCAACTGAAGGATCTAATTCAACTTGCTTATTGTCTACCCAGCCTTCATAGCCATCAGATTGCATGCGAATCATTGACCACTTTTCTTGTTTCTCCAGCACGTCCAACTGCTCTCCAAACAGGCCCTGGCTCACCATTTCACTTCGATCGGATGGTTCACGACGCAAGGGTGCAACAGCTACTGCAATTCTGTATTTCATCCTTCAAAAATAGAGTTCCGCGCTATCAATTCAGACGCAAGAATCATCATCAGAACCAAAAATGGAATCAAAAACCATCCGTAAGCCTCGAAAAACTCCTCTCTGAACTCATTTCAACCTATGCATTTTCATCTTTTTCAAAATTTTTCAGCCTGAAAATCAATGAGGTAAAATTTTTTATCGAAATTATTTGGTTTTTTGTCTAATTTAAT
>JBIKSC010000254.1:0-3838 GCA_044348775.1 Flavobacteriales bacterium
AGCCGGGCGAGACGTTGAAGATTGATACAGGCTGCGTGGTGGCTTACACACAAACAATCGATTACGACATTCAATTTGTGGGAGGCATTAAGAATACACTGTTTGGCGGCGAGGGCTTTTTCTTCGCAACGCTTCGAGGCCCCGGAACTGTATGGTTACAAACGCTTCCGATATCGCGACTTGCTTCACGCATTTCTTCGTACGCAGGGCCGGGTGGCCGCAAGGAGGAAGGAGGTATACTAGGAGGTTTGGGTAATTTGCTCGATGGTGATGGAAGGTAAATAATGCTGAGTACTTCATCCATAGTTGAGTTCGTAGGGTCTGTAAAAACTGGCGCTCCCGTTTTCGATGCACGCAGTCCGAAGGAGTTTGGCGCAGGTCATATTCCGGGAGCATACAACCTTCCATTACTGAATGATGAAGAGCGCCATGAGATTGGAACAACATACAAGCAAACCGGACGCGATGCAGCGGTTAGACGAGGTTATGAGCTTGTTGGTCATAAGTTCGCAGCTTACATTGACGAGGCTAAGTCATACGCACCGCATGGTAAGGTATACATCTATTGCTGGCGTGGGGGAATTCGCAGTAATACCATGGCCTGGTTGCTTTCATCGGCGGGCATGGACGTTACATTGCTCGAGGGTGGATACAAGGAATTCAGGGGCTGGTGTTTGGCGCATTTTGAGCAGGTTTGGCCCTTACTTATTTTATCAGGCAAAACAGGCGCAGGCAAGACTGAGATTTTGCATGAGCTAACAATACTTGGAGAGTCAGTTCTTGACTTGGAGGCTTTCGCCAATCATCGCGGATCAGCATTCGGTTCATTGGGATTGCCTGAGCAACCGACGCAGGAGACGTTTGAAAACAAGATAGCATGGGCATTAAGCGAGATGGTATCAAGCAAACGAATCTGGGTTGAGAACGAGAGTCGCTTCATTGGAAGGTTGCGCATACCCGATGCGTTTTTCAACCAAACGAATAGCGCTTCGCTTGTTTCGATTGATCGAGATTTGAATGAACGTGCTGCCAGAATACTGAAAGAGTATGGGGGCTTTGATCATGCAATGCTTGCCGAAAAAACCAGGGGCATCACGAAGCGAATGGGTGGTGATCGTGTAAAGATCAGTATAGATGCTCTTGAAGCGGGCGACCTGATGGGTTGGGTTTTGCCCCTGCTTGACTATTATGACCGCAACTATTCACACTCCGTTCAGGAGCGAAAAGGTAAATGCGAGAGGATTTTGACGGTAAGTCAAGAAAGCGCCGCAGACATAGCTCGTGAATTATTGTTTTTAAAACCCAACTGAACTGAATATCATGAATGATTATAAACTCACGCAATACAGCCGGGGATCGGGTTGTGGTTGTAAGATATCTCCGGGCGCGCTGAAGGAGATATTGCAGACTCCGGAGGAGTTGCCGCAGCACCCACGCGTCTGGGTTGGAAGCGAAACACACGACGATGCTGCTGTTTATGAATGGAGCGGTGATGAAGGGTTGATTGCCACGACGGATTTTTTCATGCCGATGGTAGATGATGCTTACACCTTTGGAAAAATTGCTGCAGCAAATGCGTTGAGCGATGTGTATGCAATGGGAGGAAGTCCGCTGATGGCCCTTGCTATTTTGGGCTGGCCTCTCGATAAAATCCCGGCTTCGTTTGCCTCGCAAGTAATGGAAGGTGGCCGATACATGTGCCGAATGGCCGGTATACCGCTTGCCGGTGGTCATAGTATAGAAAGCACAGAACCCATTTTCGGATTGGCGGTAAACGGACGTGTGAGCAAATCGAATTTGTTGCGCAACAGTGGAGCGCAGGTTGGTGATTTGCTCTACTTAACGAAGCCAATTGGCGCCGGAATTGTCACTGCTGCAATGAAGCGAGGTCAGCTAGAAGAGAACGACCATCTCGACACGTGTGTGACCTACATGAGCACACTCAATAAAATAGGAGAAGACATCGCGTCGCACGTGAATGTGCACGCTATGACCGATGTAACCGGATTCGGCCTTGCGGGGCATTTGTTGGAAATGTGCGAGGCCAGCGGACTTGCAGCGCGAGTTGATTTTTCAGCAATACCGGTTTATCCTTTTTTGGATGCGTATGTAGCGGCGCATATCTATCCGGATATGACGATGAAGAATTATGCTCACTATGCATCGAAGATTGAACAGCTCTCGTTGCCGCAATTGTTGGTGATGTGTGATCCACAGACGAGTGGAGGATTGCTTATTGCTGTTCCGCCGCATGCTGCGGCTTCACTAGAGCAACGCATGCGCGATTTCGGATGTGGCGCATTTGCTCGGCCGGTAGGAGTAATGGTGGAGAGAGAAGAGAAGATTATCGTTTTGAATTAACCTTTAACTTCGGTTGAGTTTGAACGACAACATAAAAAAGCCCCGCATTGCAGGGCTTTTTTACGAGAGTGCACCCACTTGGGATCGAACCAAGGACCCACTGATTATGAGTCAGTTGCTCTAACCGTCTGAGCTATGGGTGCAAAATTTCGGGTGCGAATATACACAGGTATTAATGCGCTTCAAGCCAATTAATACCTGTATTCATATCTACAACCAGCGGAACACGCAGTTGCACTGCCCCGCTCATTTTTTCCGCGACCAGTGTTTTCAATTCTTCGACCTCTTCTCGGTGGGCATCGAAGACCAATTCATCGTGTACCTGCATAATCATGCGCGAACGCATGTTGCGCTTTTTGATTTCACGATCGAGATTGACCATGGCAACTTTGATGATGTCGGCTGCCGAGCCTTGAATCGGGGCGTTGATGGCATTACGTTCTGCAAATCCGCGGACCACTGCATTGGCCGAGTTGATGTCGGCCAAATACCTGCGTCGGCCGAGTATAGTTTCGATGTAACCCTGCTTGCGTGCAAGTTCGATGGTTTCGTGCTGGTAGCTTTTCAAACTAGCGAATTGCTGGAAATATGAATCGATTATCGACTTCGCTTCACCGCGCGGAATGCCGAGGTTTTGAGCCAATCCGAAAGCGCCTTGTCCGTATATGATTCCGAAGTTGACGGCCTTGGCTTTGGAGCGCATGTCTTTGCTGACCTCACTCAGCGGCACACCAAATACTTTTGCTGCAGTAGCTTTGTGAATGTCTTCGCCCTGCATAAAGGCCTCGCACATGTTTTCATCGTTGCTCAGTGATGCAATGATGCGCAATTCCACTTGAGAATAGTCGGCAGAAAGCAATGTGTATTCTTCGCTCCGAGGAATGAAGGCCTTGCGAATCTCTTTCCCGCGAGGCGTGCGAATAGGAATGTTTTGCAGGTTGGGATTGTTTGAAGCCAATCGGCCGGTCGCCGCTACGGTTTGTCCGTAGGTGGTGTGCACTCTTCCGGTGTGTTTGTTGATGAGTTCCGGCAATGCATCCACATAGGTCGACTTCAGTTTGCGCAGTTCGCGGTAGTCGAGTATGCGAGCAATGATGGGATTATCGTGTTCGAACTTGGAAAGGGTAGCCTCATCGGTGCTGTACTGCCCGGTTTTCGTCTTCTTCACCTGATCGGTGATTTTCATTTTTTCAAACAAGATTACACCGAGCTGTTTTGGCGAGTCGACGTTGAATTTCTCGCCGGCCATAGAGCACACTTCTTCTTCTGCGGCAAGTATATCGGCTTGCAGTGTTTGGCTGTAATTTCGGAGGAAGAGCTCGTCCACCTTTACACCTTCCCACTCCATGTCGGCGAGCACTGTGATGAGCGGAGTTTCAACATCATCGAACACGCTTCTGATTTTTCCTGTCTGTAGTTCGGGTTCAAATCGCTCCTTCAATTGCAGGGTGATATCGGCGTCTTCTGCGGCATAGTC
>JBIKSC010000256.1:0-3834 GCA_044348775.1 Flavobacteriales bacterium
TTCGTGGGTATTCGATATGGTAATAGTTATCGCTATGACCCAAATGGTATCTCGCAGCGTATTCTGAACGAAGAGCAGGGGTATCGAGTTGAAACGTCTGACCAGACTTTGATGAGCCGTGAAACTCATTCCTGGAGCGGACTTCTGAACTTGGCCTACAAGCTGAATGAGAATAATAAGCTCTCTTTTTTATTCATGCCGAACATTATAGGAAATAATGATGTAGCAGCTTTCACAAATGTCCCTCGAGTCGAAGATGGGATTATTCTGGATGACGAGTTAACAGCGCGAAGAAACATCTTTTATGAACAGCGAAAGCAGCTCATTTATCAGTTCTCTTCCACCCATTTTATTCCATCCAAAAAAATCAAAATTGAAAGTTCGGCTTCCTACACCGATGGTTCTTCTGTAGCACCGGATTTCAGAACTACGGAGTATCAGTTCTTCCGAAACGATCCGTCGAGCATCGGTTTTTATCCGACTGTTGGTGATGGTATTCGAAGATTTTATCGTTACCTCGATGAGAACTTGCTGGACGCTCGTTTAAGTGTTGAAATCCCGCTGAGCAACAAGCCGGGAGGGGAGGCCAACAAGCTCAAAGTTGGAGGCGCAACACTATATAACTATCGCAAAATTGATAACGAAGAGTATCGAGTGTTTTTGGGTAATGGAGCTGTACCTACTCTTCAATCAACAGATATTGATGGATACATGCTTGATCGTTTTACGATGACTGATAGCTTGATTGACTTCTATTATGTCTCCATGGATGAAGATCGAAATCACAGCTTTGGATATAGTAGGGTAGATGCTGCTTTTGCCATGGTCACCTGGGATTTGACACCTTCGCTCAAGTTTTCAGGTGGGGCTAGGGCGGAGCATACTTCCATTTTCACTGACGTGGATAAGTTCTATCGCGAAGGTTATGTGCGCGATGATCCGAGAAGAGCCAACGTAACGAATTTCCCGAACGTTAATGCAGTTGATATGAATGAATGGGATTTCCTTCCCAGCGGTAGCTTGATTTATAAGTTGCAATCCGAAAAGTTGGAAAGGGTGAATCTTCGTTTGAACTATAGCCGCTCTTTGGCAAGACCCAGTATTCGAGAGCTAAACGATGCCGCTATTTTGGATAATGAATTTCGTCAGTTCATTTATGGTAACTCTGATTTGAAGATTGCAGAGATTACGAACTACGACTTCCGCGCGGAGACTTACTTTAAGAATGGCGATAATCTGTCGGCCAGCGTATTCTACAAGGATTTCACAAATCACATTGAAATGGGATTCGGTAATGTGGGTATTACCTGGGAGAATGTTCCCGAGTCGAGCGTTATTGGAGTCGAGCTGGAGGGTAAAAAAGATATTGGAAAGCATTTGGAGTTCCGTGGTAATGTGACGCTTGTTAAGTCTGAATCGCAATTCGTTCGCAAGGACTTCAGCATTGTCGATGGAAAGAAGTTCTATCTGCCTATCGATACCATTTATCGCCCCATGTTTGGTCAGGCACCTTATCTGGTAAATGCGATGCTTTCATACAAGGCAGATTCACTCGGACTAACGGCAACCTTGAGTTACAATGTGCAAGGAGAACGACTCGTGATTACAGGTGCTTTCAAAGGCTGGGCTGACGTTTATGAACTTCCTCGCCACTTGCTCGACTTTAAAGTGTCTAAGAAGTTGGGTGAGCACGTTACGGCGAGCCTTACAGTGCGTGATATCCTGAATGCTCCTGTTTTGAGAGCATACGACTTGCCAACCGGTTGGTTTGATTTTGATCGCTTCCGCTATGGTACCACTTATTTATTGAGCATCGGCTATAAACTATAGAATCAACTATGAAGAAACTCTTTTCCATTCTATTCTGCTTATCGGTTTGTGTGAATTCGTACTCTCAGCTGGAAGGACTTTTCGTTGAGAGATATTACGTGTCTGATTCTCTTGATGCAACTGATACGATAGGAGGTCATTTATTGCAAGGCGAGGTTACGTATCGTGTTTTTCTCGATCTGGCTCCAGGGTCTCGTTTAATTTCTGTTTTTGGAGGTGCTGAGCATCCTTTTTCTATTGCCAGTACACGCAGGTTTTTTAATAACAACGGAGGTGCTTCATTCGGATATGAAATCCCTAAGGTGGAATACGAGTCGAACACGGTGGCTTTGGACTCCTACATAACGTTGGGGCAAAATGGATTTCAAGGTCAAAGGAAGTTCTATGGTGTTCCGAAATCGCAAGATACGGATGGGTCATTTATTGGAGGGCTTAATAATGACGGTGGCAGCGAGATGATAGATGGAGGATTGCTTACCAATCAGGATCCAATTGCCGGCTTACCACTCACAGAGGCAGATGGTATGGATACCTTGAATTTGAGCATTTCCAATTGGTTTTCTTTTGGTATTGTTGATTTCGCTAGTGGAGCCGATACTTCGATTTTTAGCCCTGAAGCAGGTGACTCTCTGTTTTTAAGTGATGAGTTCATCTTGCAATGCGAGGGAGTTTATGGTGTCGACCCCGATAGTAATCAAGTCTTGATTGCACAGCTTACCACCCCCGGTGAACTTTCATTGCGCCTGAATGCGAAAATTATCAATGCTTTCGGTGATACAATTACCTATGTAGGTACGAATGTCGTTAACCAACCGAATACACTTTTTGCTCCTTATCTTGTGTATCCTCAGGTCTGTGGTTGTATTGATCCGTATTACATCGAGTTTAACCCTGATTTTGCCTGTTCACTCGATGGTGCTTGCCAAACCCCCGTTGTTTATGGATGCACCGACACGCTTGCATGCAATTATGATACAGCGGCAAACTTTCATGTCGAGAATTTGTGTTGCTATCCCGGTTTCTGTCAGGAACGAGATATCGAGGAGGTTTGTCCTCAGTTAAAGGGCGAAACATTCGACTTTAAAGTGTTTCCCAATCCAGTAGTCGAGCAAACATTTGTGCAGGTAATTAGTGGTGTTACCTCCGATATCACTATTCAGGTAATGGATTATAATGGGGTTGTCGTTTTCACGGAAAGTGTCAGCCAAGCGCCATTGAACTATAGCACTCAGATTAACTTTTCCGATAAGCCCTCCGGTATTTACCTGGTGCGCGTAACAGGCGTGGAAGGTGTGAAAAATCAAATGTTGGTTAAACTATAACAGACCATGAAATACAATTCAACTATACTTCTATTGGTTATTTGTTTCTCAACTTTCATGGGATGCAAAAAAGAGGAAGAAGCTCCCTATGTTATAGAGCGAGGTACCGTCTCTGACGTGGATGGTAATGTTTATGAAACAGTGAAAATTGGAGATCAATGGTGGATGGCCGAAAATCTTCGAGTTACAAAATACAATGACGGAACGCAGCTCGCCTACATTCCGGTAATTATTGGTGAGGACTCAGCATGGGCTGATGTTGATTCCGCGGCTTATTGTTATATTAATGATACGTTGTTTGGTTGCTTATACAACGCACATGTTGTGAATGCACAGAAAAATATAGCCCCTGCCGGTTGGCATATTCCTTCAGACGAAGAATGGAAAGAACTGGAGTCAACATTGGGCATGTCAGATGAGGAAACCAATCAAACCGGGTGGCGCGGAAGCAATGAGGCCAACCTGCTTACATCGCAATACAATCAAGGATGGCCTGCCAATGACCAGGATGTCGGTTTGTATGGTAGTGACTACTATGGGTTCAATGCCAAACCCGCTAATGTTCGCGGGCACGATGGTCGAACCAATACACAGAACAACTCCGCCTGGTGGTGGTGTAAGTCCAGTCTAAACGGAGATTTTTACTATCGATCAATAGATACTTATCACCAGCGTATTTTCC
>JBIKSC010000257.1:0-3830 GCA_044348775.1 Flavobacteriales bacterium
GGATCTCCCCCAGCTCTGAAGTTAGCCCATTCGAAAAAAATGCGATTAAGTCTTTTCTCAAGACCTTTTTCGCGCGCCTCTGAATATGTTGGGAAACCGGATTCGATTGCTCTCACATCATCGTTAGACAATGATCGAACGCCATCCGCATCTTTGCGCAAGCTCTTTGACGCCAGGTATCGAATAAGCGTGCTCTTCAAGACATGACCACGTCCATCCAAACTATCCGGATGGATAGAGCTTCTTCCATTCCAAGCATTATATAACTCGTTAATGGCAACATACGTCATAACGTGATGGCCATTCTCTATCAAGGGGAAATCTTCATGATGATTATACACCTCCCCTCGCGGTGTTGTTTTCTCCAGCGAACCCCATTCAACGGAATCACATTTAAAATATCGACTATAACTCAGCAACAGATAGGTGCACGATGCGCCAATCAAGGAAAAGATAATCGCAGCCATTACGAAACGAGTAATTCGCTTTTGCTGTGATAAGGAATAACGCAAACCCATCCATACTAATAGCGCCAAAAGAACTCCTGCACCTGTAATACTGCCAAGGACATAGATGAAATAAAGACTTGGAATCGAATACAACACAATGAGTATTCTGCCTTGTGTCGAGTTTATCGAAAAACGAATCAAGACACCCAAAGCCAATGCTATGATCAAGGAAAAACGCACATGTGAAATAAACACGGAGATTTCCCTTACATCCTTATCTATTTCGGGTGAACCAATCCAGTATATCTGCAAACACCACATGACTGATAGGATCACAGCAACCAGGAACAAACCAATCAATGCACGAAATTCTCCTTGCGTAAATGGATTGGTCAATGACATGAGGAGCGGTAAAGCCAGTAATGGAAGTTTCATGCGCAAATCCCAAAAAGCATAACTCATGTTTTCGGTCCAAAACAAACCTAATACGGGCAACAAATAGAGCAAGACTAACGCAACGGCTGTCGGGTTTGAAGTGAACTGCTTCCATCGGCGAGCGAATGGTGCCTTCATGGATAGATCATTCAAGAGTTGAAGAATGAGCACGCCGCATAACCAGAACATGCCAAATGACATCAGAAAATTGCTGAATGGTAATGCAACGGCAATAATTGCAAATCCGGTGAATTGCAAATAGCGCAGCAAATTATTCCGTTTCGTGATAGTCATTTACAACTGACCGCCGCCGCTATGCATTGAGCGGCACGGTAGAAAAAGGGTCATTTCTTTACGTCCACCGGTGCGAGCAGTTGATTATAGTTGGAAGCGAAAACTTCCAAAGATTTGAGGATGCATGGGTCCTCACGCAGAGCATTTTTAGAACGGCCTGTCTGATAATAATATCGGCCAACAATTTCATTCTCGAGAAACTGCTTGATTTGAGGCTTGAATTTCACGAGATCGCTTTCCTTCTTCGGCTCAATCTTGGAGAATAACTCATCAAATTGTTTCTCCGAACCTTCAAAATACTTCTCTTCCTTGGCTGTCTTTTTCAGTTGCTCATACACCTTTTCTGTGTGCGTGTCGTAGTGAAAATCTTTACTCTTGGCAAACTCAATAAACTCGTTGTACTCTGCGTCCGTTAAGGCAAAAACATCAGCTGAATCGATGGCAGGATGTGTGCGGCGATAATCTGTTGCCCAATGAAAAATGACCCAATTTTCGACAAGAGATTTCAAAATGTGGGACGCCTCATCCTCCTTTACATCCACATCAGGGCTAATGCCACGTCCATCTTTTACCGGTCTTCCACCCTTGGTAGTGAAACTTCGAATGAGAGAATCCGCCTTTGCTACCACTTCGCCGGTACTTTCATCGCGGTGCGAATAATCAAGGCGTTGTATGCAGCGTCCGCTAGGAGTATAGTACTTGGCAACGGTCAACTTAATTTTCGTGTTATAAGCCAAATCCTTTGTTTGCTGCACCAACCCTTTGCCATAAGATTCAGCACCCACTACTACGGCTCTATCCAGATCCTGTAAACTTCCACTTACAATTTCTGATGCAGACGCAGAGCCACCATCGACCAACACTGTAATGGGTATTTGCGTGTCAATTGGATCGTATGTGGCCGTATACGTCTTGTTCCATTCTTCAATCTTGCCCTTGGTTTTTACAATCTCGGTGCCCTTAGGCACGAAGAAATTAACGATAGAGATAGCCTCGCGCAGCAACCCGCCACCATTACCCCTTAAATCAAGAATAAGCTTGTTCATGTTACGCTTTTTCAATGCCAAATAAGCTGATTTAACCTCGCTGCTTGCAGATTGCGTAAAGCCCGTTAATTGAATGTATCCTGTAGCTGAATCAGCCAGCATCGCATAATAGGGAACGTCCTTGATCTTTATCTCCTCACGCTTTATTTTGATTGCTCTGGGTTGTGATTCTCCCGGGCGTTGAATGGTCAACTCCAATTCACTTCCCGGTTGTCCGGTGAGCTGGTCGGTTACTTCATCGTGCCTTTTCCCTTCCACTGACTTACCATTTATCTTGAGCACAATGTCGCCCGCAATAAGGCCTGACTTCACAGCAGCGTAACCTTCGTAGGGTTCTGTGATGGTTATTTTCCCGTCGATGGTATTGACAAGTGTTCCAATGCCACCATACTGACCGGTTTGCATAAACATTGCCTCTTCGATTTTCGATTCAGGATAATAGACGGTGTAAGGGTCTAGTGACTTGAGCATTGCGTCGATACCGGTTTTCATGAGTGCTCCGGGTTTCGTTCCGTCGACGTAATAAATATTGAGCTCTTTATAGACAGATGTAAAAATTTCCATGTTTTTGGAAATTTCAAAAAACTCATCCGAAAAGGTTGCAGATAGCAGTGCGACGCTTGTCACCAGAAGCGCCATCATGCGTCGCAAACGGGATTGGAAAAATCGTTTAATCATTTTGTTTCAGTTGGATTCTCGGGCAACTCCACTTTCGCTGTTTCCTTGCAAAACCGCAGAATCAGATCGTTCATCTTCCCGAAAACGTAGGGGTAATTAGGAAGTTGTTTTCCGGTAAAAATAAAATGAAGCGCGTATTGTTGATTGCGTTCCTTGAGCGAACTATAAACAACCTGTTTTTGCTTTCGGTAGGCTTCCCGCAGCAGTCGTTTAACCCTGTTCCTATCATGAGCTCGCTTAAAAAGCCTTTTGCTCGCACTGAACATGACCTGGGCAGGATATTCGACCGGTAGTTCGCAGGGTAGAAAAACCAAGATGATAGCCGGTGATTTGATGCTCATACCCCTCCCGTGAAGCGCCTCAATAATTTTCCTGCGCGACAATCGCTCGTCTTTGGAAAGTGTATGTCGGATGGGGGTATTCTGCACCGCGCGAATTTAAGGCCTTGAGCATTTGCCGAATCACGTTCCTTCGCTTATTCTTGCAATGAACCAATAGCCAATCACCATGCGTTTACTTCTCACGATGCTCTTGTTTGTGCCAACCCTTTTATCGGCGCAAAGATTTACTCTTGATGCTCAAGTTTCCGATGCAAAGAGTGGGGAAAAACTCATTGGTGTTATCATTAAAAATGAAGCCACAGGTAATGGAACGGTGAGCGACGTGGCGGGGCACTTCGAAATACCGGTATCGGTAGGCGACACCATTGCATGCGACTTTTTGGGATATAAAACTCAACGGTATGGAGTTCAATCCAAAGACCAAGGCGTAGCAATTGAAATCAGGCTACAAGCAAGCACCAACGAGTTCAACGTTGTGGTGATATCCGCCGGAAAATTCGAGCAGCAAGTAAGTGAGGTTACCATGAGCATGGAAGTACTAACACCGCAATTATTGCATGATAAAAATGTGGTGTCGGCCGACGAGG
>JBIKSC010000258.1:0-3812 GCA_044348775.1 Flavobacteriales bacterium
ACAAAGCATAAAAAAAGCTGCCGAAGCAGCTTTTTTTAAAGGTATAGTGGGCGTCAACCCCGCATCTACACAACTCACCTGTTAAGGCTGCTGTGGAATCTCAACTCTGTTATACGCAGAGCAAGAGTGATGGGTGGTTCCGCAAGATTGGACTACAACACCTAAGGTAAGCAAGCCAAGAAAGATTACAATCAGCCGCTGCAATACCTCGTGTTTCCATTCATTAATCGGATTCATTATTTAAAGTGTTTAGGGTTATCTAATTGTTTCCTTCAACGTGGTCAACTTTCATTTAGTTTCACTTTACTTGAAAATAAAATGCGCAACACATCATGGACGCAGAAATAACCAGGTAGAAATAAGAGAAATTGAGAACAGCACCCAGCGCTTCATTTTTTCAATTCGTTCCGTATTCATAGCTTTTCGTTTTTGCATAACAGCCTTGCGACTGTCCAACTCCTACGTAGGCTATCTAGGAAGGTTTCAGAAAAGCGTTTCTATTTTCCCAAACGAGCTTGCAAGGTGTTCTGAAGAAGAGTTACAATGGTCATCGGTCCTACACCTCCCGGAACCGGGGTGATAAAACTGCATTTTGGCGAAACGGATGAAAACTCTACGTCTCCCAGCAAGCGGAACCCTGACTTTTTGGTGGCGTCCGAAACCCGCGTTATACCCACATCTATTACCACAGCGCCGTCCTTCACCATATCCCCCTTTAAGAACTCGGGGCGTCCAAGAGCTGCCACGATGATATCAGCTTGCCTGCACAACTCATCAAGTCCTTTGGTCTTGCTGTGCGTAATTGTTACGGTGCAATTCCCGGGACTCGTGTTTCGCTGCATCAAAATGCTCATGGGTAATCCCACAATATGTGAACGCCCGATAACCACGCAATGCATGCCTTCAGTAGGCACCTGATAGCGGCGCAATAGCTCGATAATTCCACCCGGTGTGGCCGGCAAATAACACGGCAGACCCAATACCATTCGACCTACGTTTTCCGGATGAAAGCCATCTACATCCTTTCGTGGATCGATTGCCAGCAAGACCTTTTTCTCATCAACGTGCTTGGGCAAAGGAAGCTGGATAATGTAGCCGTCTAACTCGTCGTTGGAATTCAACTGCGCAATCAACTCGAGCAATTCGGCTTCGCTCACAGAATCGTCTTTTCGAATTAGAGAAGAACGAAAACCAACCTCTTCGCACGACTTTACCTTGGATGTTACATAGGTTAGACTTGCGCCATCATCGCCTACCAGCACAGCTGCCAAATGTGGCGGCCTTCCACCTTCACGAACAAGTTTTTCAACCGACAGAGCGATTTCAGTTTTTATCTGGCGTGATGTGGCTAATCCGTCGAGCAAAGTCATGAAGCAGAGATTTGCGCAAATATGGTCTCGAATTCTGTTCGCCTATCCATCAAATTCTAACAAATGATGCCCGAATGCGAACAACCCCATTTCGATGTTTATTGGACAATTTCTCACCATACCGCCGTTGAATATCTTAACCAATTTTTATATTTCATCAAAGGTGAGAGAACCTACATTTACCTCCGAACATATGAAACACATTGCACATTCCCTTTTCCTATTGTTTGCCTTGGGAACAATTTCGCTTCAAGCGCAGATCAAAAACCCTACGGCAACCACCGATAAATTTTCAACTCTGCTCAATTACATCGATTTAATGTATGTAGACACGGTTAACTCATCCGAGTTAGTTGAAAAGGCCATTGTCCACATGCTGGAAGAACTCGATCCACATTCGGTTTACCTGTCAAAAGAGGAGGTGGCTGCTGCCAACGAGCCTTTGCAAGGGAGCTTCGATGGCATCGGCGTCCAGTTCCAAATTCTACACGACACTATTCAAGTGATTGAACCCATTCAAGGCGGGCCTTCTGAAAAGCTGGGCATTCGCAGTGGCGATAAAATCGTAAAAATAGATGGCGAGAACGTCGCAGGCATCGGCATTAAGAACAGCGATGTGATGAAGAAGCTAAAAGGCCCCAAAGGCACCAAAGTAACTGTCGGAATAGAACGTAACCGCGAAACGGAACTACTCTTCTACACCATCACGCGAGATAAAATTCCAATTTACTCTACCGATGCATCCTATATGGCCGCTCCCGGCATTGGCTATATCAAGATCAGTCGCTTCGCTCAAACAACTGCCGAAGAAATGAGAAAAGCAATTACCGAGCTGCGTGCAGAGGGAATGAAAGACCTGGTCATTGATCTTCAAGGCAATGGCGGCGGCTTGCTTGACATTGCGGTAGAAATGTGTGATGAGTTCATTTCCGGAGATCGTTTACTGGTCTACACCGAAGGACGCTCATTCCCACGCGACGAACGCCGAGCCAACCCGGAGAAGAAAGGAATTTTCGAAAAAGGCCGTCTAATCGTGCTCATTGATGAATCATCGGCCTCGGCCAGCGAAATTTTAAGCGGTGCTGTGCAAGACTGGGATCGTGGACTCATCATTGGCCGTCGTTCATTCGGCAAAGGTCTCGTGCAACGCCCCGTGCGCTTGCCCGATGGCAGTATGGTGCGACTTACAGTCCAGAAATACTTCACTCCTTCCGGACGCTGTATACAGAAATCGTATGACGACGGATTAGCAGAGTACGAAAAGGACAAAGAAAAACGCTTCAAAAACGGTGAGCTATTCAGTCTTGACAGCTTGAATTTGCCGGACTCCCTCAAGTATTTCACCAACCTGAAAAAGCGAACTGTATATGGCGGAGGTGGAATTCTCCCCGACATCTTCGTGCCGCTCGACACCTCTGAAAACAGCAACTACTTCAGTGAAATGCTGCGCACCGGGGTGAACAATGACTGGGTCATGGAATACACCAATACAAACAGAACAACTCTCCTGGAGAAATATCCAACCATCAAGGATTTCACTTCAAAATATCAACTTCCGGAGAGCGCAATGAAGGAAATGATTGCGCGTATGAATGACAAAAAGGTGGAGTACAATGAACAAGAATTCAAGACATCGGAACACGCCATTCAATTGCGCACCAAAGCTCTGATAGCGAGAAATCTGTATGACAGTGAGGCATTCTACGTGCTCATAAACGACCTCAATCCTGCTCTCAAAAAGGCTATACAAGTTCTTCAAGATGGCTCGTTTGAAAAGATGAAACTTGCCTATTCCGATTTTAAATAAGAACCGTAAATTTGAACATTCATTTTTAAAACTTAAAAACACAATACGATGAGTAATGGATTAAAAGTCGGCATTCTGGTGGTTGTTGCCGGTGCCCTGGGTTTCCTTGGTTATTCTCAATTCAAAAAGGGGGCAAATGACATTGAGACTCGCCCTGCTGAAACCACTGCCCTTTCCACCGATGCCTCTGCTACTGCCTCCAATCAAAACGCAGTTCAAAACGGAGAATTGGCGAATACCGAAAACGGAAAACTCTCCGAGACACGCGCCAAGACTGTCATGACGCTCGATAAGAAAGAGCACGATTTCGGCACCATCAAGCAAGGAGATCAAGTAGAATGCGCATTCAAAGTAACAAACACAGGAAACCAACCTCTCATACTGGAAGAAGCTCATGGCTCTTGCGGTTGCACGGTACCTGATTATCCGAAAGATCCGATTCCTGCAGGTGAATCACGCGATATCAAAGTGAAATTCAACTCTACCGGCAAAAAAGGCAAACAGTCAAAGACTGTAACAATTACGGCCAATACGGAGCCTATTCAGACCATCGTTACCATTCACGCAATGGTTGACGCACCTGAAACCGATGGCAAGGAAAAACAGAAAAGCGGCAAATAATCATTCTACTGCTA
>JBIKSC010000001.1:0-42289 GCA_044348775.1 Flavobacteriales bacterium
GAGGAATCATTTCGGTGGGTGAAGCTTAGCAGCATTCGTGAAGACATGTTTCATTTTGCTGCGGATAAGAAGGTGGCGGGGATGCTGAAACAAGGATTATAGGAGTGCAGGATTGTAGGATTATAGGGAGGCCTAACTTTCAACCTTCAACTTTCAATTTTCAACCAATGCATTACATGGCCAATCTGCGCATCACATGCCGCTCAACCGACTCGAACAATTGATCCGGATTCATCGTCCGCCACTTCACTTCGTTGAGTTTTCCGCCTGATACAAAATAGCGATCGATGTTGGCATCGCCCATATCGGCGAGCACATGATCACGCGCATTCATGAGCGCTATCCATCCATCGCTTTCATTCACTTCCTCAAACCACTCTTCGTAGTAACTGTCATCTGAAAAGTGAAAGTTCAAGATATTTTCTCCTATGAGGATGAACTTCGAGACGCCCTCTTGTATCATAAGTTCAACAACCTCTCGCTTCAAAAACATGATATCGTTATAGAGCAAATCGTTCCACTCGCCTATCAACTCAATGATGGCAAAACCATTTTCGTAGTGACAATAGAGCACCTTCATGAACAGTGTTTGGCTGCCGAAGCTATCCCACTGAGGATGGATGTAGTAGTTATAAATCTTGGATGAAAACTCGAACTCCGAATACTCGCGCTCGAAGAACGGCGAATACGGATCTTCCGCTGCCACATAGTAGCCACGCCAGTTGTAGTATGGTTCGATATCGTGCATGGTTACTTCACATTCGCATGATCGACCGCCTTGCGCACGCTGCCGTGTTCGAGCAACAAACGCTGCGCTTCTTCTTCCGATAATCCTGTTTGCTGCATCACCATGGCAGTGCCGCGATGCACCAGTTTGCGATTGCTAAGTTGCATGTCGACCATCTTATTGCCACGCACTCTGCCGAGTTGAATCATGACACTGGTGGAAAGCATATTGAGCACAAGCTTCTGCGCCGTGCCGCTCTTCATGCGTGTGCTGCCCGTAACAAACTCAGGACCTACAACTACCTCCACCGGAAAGTCTGCCACTTGTGTAACAGCCGAACCTGCGTTACATGTGATGCATCCTGTGGTGATTCCGGCTTCCCGGCACTTCGTCAATGCACCTACCACATATGGCGTTCCACCCGATGCAGCGATACCCACTACTACATCGGCAGCGGTGATGGTATGCTCTTGCAAATCGAGCCAGCCCTGCTCGCGATTGTCTTCCGCAAATTCAACAGGATAACGAATGGCACGATCACCACCCGCAATCAAACCAACAACGAGACCATGCTCCACACCATACGTTGGCGGACATTCAGAGGCATCAACTACGCCCAATCGACCACTGGTGCCGGCACCGAGATAAAACAAGCGTCCGCCGGCCTTCATGCGTTCTGCTGTCGCTGTAACCAACTTTTCGATTTGTGGAATAGCGCGCTCCACGGCTAATGGAACCGACTGGTCTTCCTTGTTGATGCTCACCAGCAATTCATGCACGCTCATCTCCTCCAGCCGATCGTAATGGCTGTCGCTCTCTGTTGTAGGCTTCATGATTTCATTTTGCTCAAATGTATCGTAGCGTTTTTCGATCAAATAAAAATCAAAGACAATTTTTTACACGGCTTGCGTTAAAAAAGCCGCATTTATCCGTTCCTAGAACTATTTAAACCCGACTTACCTTGTGAACCTATTTAAGACTATGCTTCGAATCACTCTTTGCACCCTTGCCATACTGATCGTGACCGGAATGGCTGCTCAAAAAGACTCTTCACGCGTGGGGCTTTTTGACGCCGCACTTTCTACACCTCGCATCATGGCCGCGCGCCATGAATTCAACGACAACAATATGCGCGGCGCAATGCTCATCTACCGCGAAGTATTACAATCGGATGCCAACAATGCTGCAGCGCTCTATGGCACTTCTGAATGCTATTACAACCTGAAGAAATACAAGTTGGCGCTTGAATATCTTAACAAAGCACTCGAAAAGGAACCTTCCATTTCATCCGAATCAGATTTCTTTCGAGGGCAGATTTATCACCGTACCGCCAAGCTCGACGACGCCATTGCTGCGTTTGATACTTTTCTCGCAAAAGAAAAACCCAGCACCTACGAATACGAACTCGCCACGCAGTATCGACTGCAATGCCTGTATGCCCGCGACATGATGAAAAAACCGGTTGACGTTTCTATTGAAAACATGGGCAACCTCATCAACTCACGCTACGACGAATACACGCCGAGCATCAGTGCCGATGGCAACACCATTGTCTTCACTGCTCGTCGCAACGACACGAAAGGCGGACGCATGGATGAAGAAGGCGATTACAAGTATTTTGAAGACATCTATTACAGCAATTATGATGAGACCACCAAAGAATGGTCGCAGAGCATTGCAGTGGAGGGCGAACTGAATACAGAAACTTACGACGCAGTGCTGAGCATTTTCCCTTCGGGCAATGGAATGTACGTTTACAAAAACACGGTTTCGAGCACCGGTGATATTTACTTCAGTGAATACAGACCAGGCACGAAGGAATGGTCGGCTGCGCAAAAAATGCCACGCCCCATCAACACTTCGTACTTTGAAGGATCCATCTCGATGACAGCCGATGGTACTACAGTGTACTTCGTGAGCGAACGCCCGGAAGGTGAAGGCCAGGGTGACATTTACGTTGCCACCAAGAAAGGCGAAAGCTGGACCAGCCCGAAAAACTTAGGTGCTGTTGTAAATACAGACCTCGACGAGAAGTTCGTCTTCATTCACCCCAATGGCAAAACACTGTTCTTCGCCAGCAACGGCCATCAAACCATGGGCAGCTACGACATCTTCAAAACAGAATATGTCAACGGAGAATGGAGCGTGCCCATCAATCTGGGCTATCCAATCAATACCGTCAATGAAGAGTCAACCTTCTCTCTCACGAAAGACAACAAAACGCTCATGATAGCGGCTGAGTATGAAGACAGTTTCGGTGAGCGCGACATTTACAAAATTGACGTGTCTAAGTATGAATTGCTATCCGGCGATTATGCAAAAAGCACAGCGGGACAAATCCTCGTTTCGTGTACCTATATGGCAGGAGAACCGGCAAAAAATGTTCTTATCGAAGCTTACTACGTTTCGAACAACAAACTTGTGACAAGCGTAGAAACCGATAAAGCGGGCCGTGCAAAATTGAATTTACCCGGAAACGAAACCTATAAGATTGTTACGAGCATCGACGATTTCAAAGACGAAAAAGTCATTGACCTAAAGCTGCGAAACGACGGCGAGACAGTCATTAAACATGACGTTCAAATCACTCGTTAATCGCGCTTCAATTGTTTGTAAAGGATGGTTGAAAACTCTGTTTTACTGCGAGTCTTCGGGTCGTATGCTGAGTAGGAAGCTTTGTATGGAATGACGGCCATATCACTTTTCGCAATGATCTTCTGAACTCGCTTGTATTCCGGATTAGCCTGGCCGGGATAACTGATGCGCACTTCAATCACGAGATTTTCGGGCGATTCAATTCCGAGGTCCTCTAGCAAGATGGAGTGAATCATTCGTGAACCATAGGAGATAGTACAATCCATTTTAGACGATTGATAATTCGCTGCATCCTTGCTTCGCAGCTTGGCATTGGGCTCGCCCTGAAAAGTAGTTCCATCATAGATTGCGTAGTCGAGCTCCATCTTATCGGTGTCGATGTGCGAATCGGATATCCACCAAATTTGCAATTCATCACCATTGGTTGTGCAGGAAATAAGTTGCGGCGCATAAACGGTTTTCAATGCTTCATGCAGCAACTTGGGCGTGCCCTTGTAATCGATACTACTCCAACTAAAAGAAGGCCACACATCGTTGAGTTGCCAGAAAAGCGACCCCATGCAATTCGGCATGGCTCTGCGCTGTGCTTCGATGCCCATCATCATGCCTTCCGCCTGCACAACCTGTGTCATCTCTCCATACACCTTATAATCGTCGGGGCTTACCGGTTCATACCAGTTGTTCATATATTTCTCCATCAATGAAAAACCACGCGAGTGCTTTTGATGTTGCGCAACTCCTGCATCACTCATGCTGAACTCGTCCTCTTCGAACATCTCCATCAACACTTCTTCGGAAGGATAACTCTGCATGCCAAACTCGCTCATGAAACGCGGCACTTTTGTCTGTAACACTTCGAAAGGCTCTTCATCGTGCCATACGCCCCAGTAGTGAGAGTCGCCTTCGTTTATACTACGAGCATCACCGCGACCCAATCGGGGTGAGCTTTCCCAATAATTTGTTTTTGAAAACTGCCCTACAATACTCGGCAAGAGCTTCTTAAACACATCATCATATCCCTTCTGAAGTATCTCTGTCTGCTCATTGGTCAAACCTGACTTCCATCCCCAACGTTCCCACCCTTCTGAGTTCTCATTGTTGCCGCACCAAAGTGAAATACACGGATGATTGCGCAATCGTTTCACCTGCTCAACCGCTTCCGCTGCAACATTCTGAAGAAACGCCTCATCGCCGGGATACATGCTGCATGCAAACATGAAATCTTGCCACACCAGTATGCCATTCTGATCGCACAAATCATAAAACAATTCATCTTCGTAAACGCCACCACCCCACACACGCAGCATGTTGATGTGCGCGTCTTTGCATTGCTGAATAAGCTGTCTATAATCGGCCTCTGTGGCCTCACCCGGAAAGTAGCGCACTGGAATATAGTTGGCGCCCTTCATGAAAACAGGCTGTCCATTGAGTTGAAAATAGAACGACTCACCGATGGAATCGCGCTCGGTAATTAGACGAATATCACGCACACCGATAAGTTCCTCCCTGCGCTGCAAAGGAAAGTCATCTTCGAGTAATTCAACATCGAACGCATACAAACTAGGATTCCCCTGACCATTGCACCACCAAAGCATCGGATAAAGAATGGAGATGGGAATGCGCACCTCTGATTGCCCGGGCACATCAAATTGAATTTCTTCCGACCAACTTCCAGTGAAATTCTTCAACGTTACACGCAATTGAAGTTTCGCTGGTTTGGTAGCTTCAACGGTTGCATGAAGAAGCAACTCAGCCTTCGAGTCATTTACGGACACTTGCTCGAAGTAAACATCTGTCATTCGAGCCTCATCGTATGCAATCCACTCCACCGATTTTGTTATACCGCATGTAACCAAACGCGGCCCCCAATCCCAACCGAAATGAAACTGTGGTTTGCGAACTACAGCGCGAACAGAGTCACCGGGCAAGGGATAAGACAACGATCTCAACGCTTCCTGAGCACGCTCAACAGCAGAATCAAACTCTATTCGCAACACATTTCCTTCAGCCTTTAGAACTGACTTTACATCGACTTCCCAAGAGCGATGGGCATTGTTGGAGGTTAAAACATCTACTCCATTTAACTGCACTTGCGCATACGTGTCGAGCCCATTAAAACGCAACGCTATTTTACTTTTCGAAAAGATGTCTATCGGAACTGCAAACGGTAACGTTTCGTAGACCCACGACTTTTTCTCTACCCATTGACAGTCGGCTTCATTTGTTCCATAAAACGGATGATCGATTTTTCCGGCACGAATTAAATCAGTGTGCACGCAACCCGGAACCGCGGCAGAAACCCATTCGCTAGCTCGCATCTTACCTGAACCATGCTCACCTACACGCCAAGAAGCTTGAAAAGGAAGTTGAACGATTTGGGCTGAAATCGCTTGTGCAATTAGAGATAGTAAGAAAAATAGAATTCGAAACATGGACACAAGATACTATCGAGCAAGATCAAATTGGTAATGCTATTCGTGGATAAATCCAACCAGTCTTTGAGCAAGATGAGCATACGTGTGATGTTGCATCACAAATCGATATCCATTCATCCCCAAACGATCCATTTCACTTTTATCCGTTTTGGCTGCCTCTTGTATGGCGGTAGCAATTTGCAACGCGTCAGCAGCTTCTACGGTCCAACCACAGTTAGCCTCATCAACCGGTTTATTTCCTGAGTCTATTGCATAAAGCACAGGGCGTTGAGCTAGCATATAATCAAATAATTTATTAGGTGAAACACCAAAGCGAAAAAGGCTTTCGCGCTCCAATCCAATGTAACAGAGCGTAAACTTTTTGAGCATTGCTAAGAATTCACGCTTCTCAACAGGCGGAAGAAAGTGGACATTGCTCAAACCACTTGCTTGATGCTTGAGCGCATCGAGCTGATCGCCTTTTCCAACGCAAACGAAGTGAATACTCTTCTCGTCCCTGAGCAAATGGGCCGCATCTATTAAATAGCGCAATGCGTTGGCCTTACCAATACTTCCTCCATAACCCACTACAAAATCTGTGTCCGCAATAGACGCCGGCCAGTTGGAAGTTTCATGGACCTCCGTAATATCGCCTTCTACACCATTTGGGAGATAGCGAAAGTTCTTCGCAGGCATTCCTCCTTCTTCATAATGTCTGCTCGCATTAGGTAACAAGGAAACAACTAAATCCGACTTTCGATACGCAAGACACTCGAAGTATCGCATGAACAAAACGAGCGGGTGATACCGAGATAAGTTGCCAAGCTCTTGTAAGGTGAGCGGCCAGATATCACGCACTTCAAAAAAGACCTTGCATTTGAAACGTCGCTTCCATTTCAATGCAGCTACTATAGGCAGCATGGATGGCGACGAAACAACGACGGCATCCGGCGTAGGAAGTGAACGAACATCGAGACGAAGAATATTCCACGCAAATACCAGCATATTCCAAAATCGGCCTATGGAAATAGATTTAGCATACTTCGGATTTTTCACCCACACATAATCAACGCCATCAATCTGCTGTGATTGGCCATTCGTTGAAACTTCGGGTGGATGACGATACAGATGTGAAAACGAACCGGAAATAATAACTGCTCGATGCCCTTGATCATGAAGTGCCTTCGACAATTGGAAATGTCGGTATTGCATACCTACTCCCGGACCTCCTGCATATTGCGACACAAACCAGATTGTTTTCATTTCCATTAAATCATATTTTTCTGAACAGCGAAAAGCGCTGTGGACCTGCAACGTCTATCATCACTCAACTAAACTCTTATACAACGCCAACAAATTATCCGCCTGGCTTTCCCATGAATACCTGGCAACTACCTGGTGACGTGCGCGCTCTACCATGGCATGCACCTCTTCACTGTTAGTCATCAAAAAGGTGAGCTTCTCAGCGATATCAGCACTGTCCTCCGTGCGACAAAGGACACCCAACTTCTCATCTTCTATAAATTGATACACCGCAAAACGTGGAGCGATGAAAGGAATGCCCAGCGACATGTATTCAAACACCTTGGTCGATATAGAGCGTGTATAATTCGGCAAGGGCTTCAGCAAGCTAATTGCGATGGCGCATTTTTCTGCCATTCTATAAGCTTCAAACACCGGTAACCTTCCGTAGAAATGAATACGATCTTTCACTTCTTTGTACTCCATCATTTCATCCAATCGATCCAGCAACCCTTCCTCCATCGGACCTACTGCATGCAATTGATAAAAGTGATTTCGTTGCTTCAGGAGATAAATTGCTTGCACAATTTCAATAAAACAACGCCCCTCCGAAACCAGCCCAACGTAGAGAATCCCATCCTTCTCAGCGCGATTTTGCGAAACCACATTCAACTTTCGAAGAGCATCGACCTGCGGATAATTCAGCACTGTAACAGGCGTTACACCGTAGGCAGTAAACGTGGGTGTAAATGAATCGGCGGCAATAACAATTGAAAACGAACGCGCACTAATGCGCTCCACAATTCCATACAGAAAACGTATGGTCTTCGGAAAACGCAGCCAGGGTTTATCTTCTATCTGCGCTCGTAAATTCTCGTGAACATCATAAACGACTTTTTTACCAAACATACGCAGCACCAATCCGACCCAAATCAACTCGGGATCGTGAAAGTGCACTATGCTTGGCTTTTCTCGAAGAGCTCCTCGCAGTATACGCCAAGCTACTACCGTGGCCCGGTACATTCTACTCGCCCTCGTATTCGTGACTACTACCAACTTCACTCCCTGATAATATCCATGTGTTCCATTTCCGGCAATAAGCACAACCTCGATTCCTGCTTGCACCAACGTGCAACATTCCTTGTAGAAGATACGCGTATCGTCCCAGCGATGAACGCTTGTTATGTGACAAACCTTCTTCATGATAACTTTAACGCACGTTTATACAGTTCGATAAATTTCGCGCGGTTCACCTCTTTAGTAGCCTTCTCTTCTATGAGTTTACTATTGAATATGCGTGCCTGCATTTCATCCAATGGCTTTCTGTTAGACATAAACGAATTCGCTGAAGGGTCTACAATCCATCCGTTCAACCCATCTTGAATCCATTCGCGATTGGCAGGTAAATCGGACACAATCGGAATGCAGCCATGAGCCATCGCTTCCAACAAACTGATGCTGGTAGCATCGGAGTCGGGAATCGACACCCAGTATTTTGCTTTGGCATACCATCGCGCATTCTCCTCTTTGGATAACCATCCGACAAATTCAACCGCATTTGATACTTCTAAGGATTCGGCAAGACTTTTCAGTTGACTAGTCTCTTCTCCTGTTGCCGCAATTACCAGTCGCCATCCTGCATGCTTCGGGTGCTGCATAAAATCAGCAAAGGAGCGAATGATGCGATCAACGTTGTACAACTTTTTGTGAAGACGATTAGAGTAGAAAACATTCTCTTTTTCTGCACTTATCTCAACCCGGTCAATGCCGAAGTTCGCAAGAACGATGTTGTTCTTAGGCCTCGCAATTTTTCGCATTTCCTCAGCCATGAAGGACGAATCGGATGTGAGGTAGTCGGCTTTCTTCAAACAATAGCTTACAATTTTTCGCATCAACCGATTGCGATTAGGTGCCACCAGAATGTCGCTTCCCCAAGCAGTAATCACTACAGGAATCTTCAATCCACGGGTTGCGATCAACGTATAAAGCGCATAGCTGTTTACCTGATGCACATGTATGACATCCGGACGCAATCGCATTATTTCTTTGCGAATTATTCTGCATGTGCTGACCAGTGATGACAACCGATAGGAAAAATCGGCAGCAAACATGCGTTCATTTCTGCCTTGGCGAACTTCGTTGGTGATGATGGTTACGTCATCAAAGAATCCACTTACCAAATCGAGGTATGTGTATATGTGAATCGTATTAGAACCCACCAAAAGAAGTCGTTTGCTCATGATCTTCTCTCTATGGGTTTAACAGGTAAAAAACGATAGGCCATTCCTTCCATCAATCGTGTAAGGTTCTCACGTGTATTCCAATACCAACTCGAGCGCCAATGCCGCGGGTGAATCAATAGATGAACAACAGGTAAGTGCTTCCGAATGGCTTCCATGGGAGAAATGTTTCCGCGAAAATAGGCGGGATAGGTATGGTCGGAAATGTTGATGGAATAGCGCTCAGTAATTCGGGTTTCATATCCTTCATACTCAATAGCGCATCTGCGGAGCAGCGCCGCATCTATAGGCGCATGATTGGGCATCTGTAATTTGCGATTCACGAAATCGCCATGACTTACCACGGAAACCATGGAGGAGCCCGCCAGCGATTCCATGCGTTTCAAATTGGCAACGAACGCTTCCTGTATGGCTACTTTATTTAACTCAATCGTTTCTCGATCTTTTATCCGATAGGTCTTGGCAAAATCTGCAAGCTCTTCATAATGGTATCCACACTCGCCACCGGAAGCTACAACGGCCTTCATAATGGAAGGCTTAGCAGTAGTGAGGCGAAAAAAAAATGAGGTGTGCACACCCAATTTCTGCTCCACCGCCAACCACTGAAGACAATAATCGGGATCGGTATCAATATCGTGTCGGACCAACAAAATTCGTTGCGATGGCAAAGACTGAGTGCCAAGTGCTGCTACAAAATCTCGGTGAGTCATCACAGTGTATCCTTCTTCCAAAGCAGTGCGCAACAACTCTTCATACTGCCCAATGCGATTGGGTATGAAGTAATCGGAAATGATGCGATAGAGGAGCGATTTGATCATGCCGTAAAGTTCATTCGATAACGTTCAAATCCGATTCTGCGCTTGAACATCGCCAGTCCATTATCGCTTCTTCCAAAGGTGTCGTACATAACATAACGCGCCTTGCGATTATCGACGCACGTCGAAACAAACTGAACCGAGAGCAAATACATCACATTATTCTTCAAATGCTCGTCGTGCCCGAGTATGCGGTTGATGAGCACCAAATCGTTCATGTGCACCGACCACAAATACGCCACAAGTTGTTGCGATGAATCGAAGACACCATACCATTGATTTACGGCATCATCGGGCCAGCGTTCGAGCGGCTTCAGATAGGTTTCCCCCATCGCCTTGCCTTGCCTGTTTTGCGCCGAGTGATTAATTTCATAAATGCTTTGCCAATAGTCATTGGGTGCTATCGCTCGGAATGTATAGCCCAACTTCTCGCAACGACGAGCAAAGTAATCGGCAGAATTTTTTCCCTTGACAGTTGCACGGTAACTCTCTGCCGTTTCGTATGCAGCCAAATCCAACACCGCACAATTGTATCGCTTGTTTCGCAAAAAGCCTTTGCGCCAAGAACGCTTGTTGAAATACTGCAAACTGCGCTTTCCTTCTTCGCTGCTTCCCAGCGAGGCTTGTGCCTTGCGCTTTGGAAACAAGACTTCATCTATAAAAAAGCGCAGTTTCCGCATGCGGCTCATCCGTTTTTCATATATGTTGAACGCAATTCAGGATGTGCATTGAGCACCGCTTGATCGCGTGTTTTCACATCGCCTACCGCTCGAGCCGGGCTTCCGCCAATGATTGTAAAATCAGGAAAATCGCCCTGAACATACGAGTGTGCCTGAACAATGCAGCCCTTACCAATACGAGTTCCTGGCATAATAATGCTTCCTGGACCCACGAATGTATACGCACCCAATTCAATAGATCCTACATGCAAACCTCCCTCGCTGCTCACGCTTCCATAATCGCTTCCTTCATACCGAATGCGGTCGTGACTCGAATGCGTAGTAAGCGTAACATGACTGGTTATCTGGCAGCCCTCCCCGATGCTGATTCCATGACTCGCTTCAATGAAATTGAAATGACCTATGTAAACATGGTCTTCCAGCTTCAAATTCTCCGGATAATCAATGAAAGTAGAACTGCCAATACGGAGGCCGGCCACAGATTCACGTTGAAAATTTTTTGAATATGCGTGCATTCTCGGCTTGTAAAGAGCGCGCAACCAGCGTGATATATGATACATTAAGCGCGTCATGCCTTGGACTGAATTTCGGTTTTTTCAAACAAAATCGGATTCGCGGCTAGTCCCCATCCGATGGCAAAGATGACCAAGAATTTCGGATTTGTCAGCGGATTATTCGTTAAGGCAGTGATCCCAAGTAAAATCACAAGCATCAAAGGCATGGGCCTAACGAACCGACTTCGGCCACCTTGTATTAAAACGCCAATCACTAATGAAATGTAGCCCAGTAAACCCAAAATACCATAGCGCCACAGGTAATACATATACTCGCTCTCAGGATATATCTTCTCCTGATAAATGAACTCCTTGTTGGGTCCGTAACCCAGTATAGGCCTTTCCTTCCACATATTAAACAATCGCTTCCAAATTTCAAAACGCGAGGATACAGAGTTATTCTGATCCAGTTGAAGGCGCGTATTTGACAAATACTTCATTGCATGTTGCTGCACCATTAGATCCAAAAGGAAAACTGAGCTCAACAAAATCAAGATTGAGAACAGCAATTTCTTCCAACTCCATTCAGCATAGCGCAGGCCTACCAATACCAGAAAACCGAATGCAACTATGCCGGTGCGAGATTGACATAAAAAAATAAGTAGTGAGCAAATAAGAATATTCCACTCATTACCGGCTATTAAAAATCTACGCCGCTGACCAACTTGAGTAACTTGACGAACAATAAAACAAATCAGAAAAAAAAGAAACAAAATGGCATTGTCATTCGGGTTACCCATAGTACCGATAATCCGCCTGGAATCAGGCTCTCCGATCGAGTTCAGGCCAAATGTCGCTACATCCCGCCCATCATAATCATACCATGTTATTAGCCAATGGTTGATTGAAAACACATCGAATAAATGAAGAAGGTTGATTAGAACAAGAACTATGAATGAGGCTTGCAAGAACTCGTAAAATCGATATTGAAAACGTGGTAACCGAAAAACATAGAATGCAAATACGTAGACCACGCACATTTTCAGAACCTTATACAACTCAAACAAATTTCTGACATCCGCATACTGGCCATTTCTGACTATAGACATGGAAATAACAAGAAAAAGGAAACCTAAAGTCCACACCAAAAAATCCAATCGGTAGAAACGCACCCAAATCAATCGAAAAAACATCAGAGGAACTAAAAACTCCTCCCATCCAATGTGCATTGAGGAAGTCAACGACAGATCGGGCACGAATAGCGTGGCGAAAAAAGCAATTAATAACAAGCCCTGGTCCATTGATGGTGCCTGGCCTGAAATGGCAGCTTCCGAAACGAAGATATTTCGTATGTGTTTACTAAAAGCCATGAGCTTGTTTTTCGTCGTGCTTATTTAACCAACGCAGATATACTATCAACAATAGAACAAACCAACCTGCAAGCATATTGGACGAAAGTGTTAGTGACCACTCGAAGTCCGAAGCCGCAGATTGATTAGCGAAATAGGATAAAACAAAAGGGCCAACTTGTATCGCAGCGCTGCAAATGCTAAAAAAAAGAGCATACCGTTGCTTCTTCAATACCAACGGAACAACAGCCAAGGGCGAGAATATAAAATTGAGCATTAACCAAAAAGTCATTAACTCAGCATACCTCCCTGCATCATACCACTGAGACCCAAAAACCCACACAAAAATCTCTTGACCATACAATCGCAATGCTCCAAAAGGCAAAATTGATAACGCAATCAAGACACCTATCAATTTCAAAACAAATCCATGCATTCGCTTGCCTTCATTGCTTCGGCTTGCCAACTGACTATACAACACC
Source organism: Flavobacteriales bacterium (assembly GCA_044348775.1). Taxonomy (GTDB): domain Bacteria; phylum Bacteroidota; class Bacteroidia; order Flavobacteriales_D; family Sanyastnellaceae; genus JAIBBG01. The sequence continues at coordinate 13,039 of JBIKSC010000001.1, forward strand.
TGGCTCAATGAACCGCTAACCAACATAATTGGAAGTGAAAGCATCGCAAGCGCATGGCTGTATGAACCAAATATGGCTGCCGAGTAAAAACCGAATACGACCGCGCCAATCAACAAATCACGCATATTATCCACCAAAACAATGGGCAGATTCATCATCGGAAAATCGCGGTGCTCTCTGAGCAGCACACGAGTTTTCGATTTGGAGGACAGCTTGCTGAACTGAGCCTTCAATCGCCTGTAGCCCAGAATGAATCTTAATGATGAACTCACATACCCGATAACCGTTGCCAGTATTAACCCCCAGCCACCCATCTGCATAAAGGCAAACAACCATTTCAACCCATTTGAAACAACAGAGTTGGTCAATTTTTGATTAGTAACCGCTCTAAAATCGGAAACGCGTATAGACCAATTAGTGCCCAAGTTTATTACTACCAAAAAAGCAACTGATACAAATACAATGGCGATTTGCCCAGTAGACACCGACCAATTTGGAAAGACATAACGCGCAACGAATGCAATGAGCAAGAAAAAAAAAGAAACGTAAAACGTAATTAGAAACGATTGACGATAGATTAAAAATGCGTGCGAATCCCTTTTGGGTAAAGGGAGTGACATTTCATAGCGCAACGTAGCTACGGCAGACAAAAATCCGGTCACTCGCAAAAACAGATTCAACTCACCCATTTCTTCCGGCGTGTATAATCTCGTGAGTAAAGGTGCTAGCGCATATCCAATTGCCTGCGCCAAAAAGGTTCCGGACAACAACACGTAAAACCGCTTCGCGATTTCCGAATTCATATATGACTTTACACGCTCGATAGAAACCATCTCAAGAAACTACAATCATCCTAATTGCGATTTGAAAAATATGTCATTCATAGAGCTGACAACTAATGGATTCCATCACTTCTTAACAACCGCACGTTCTGTACAAACAAAACATCCGGATTCCACCTTGTACAGAATGATTTCTTGGGGGCGAATACATATCGTCCGCTATTTATCGACAACGGAGTCATTCCAAATCTCCCAGCTCCTCTCGGCCTGCTGCACCAGCATAGCATAGCCGTTCATCGTTTTCGCGCCGGCTAAACGACCGAGGCGCAGAAAAGTAGTTTCCTCCGGATTATATACTAGGTCATACAGAAAATGCTTCTCCGATAGACCTTCGTAAGGCAAGAACGGACATGCATCTATATCCGGATAAGTTCCCAAAGGCGTAGTATTAATGATGAGCGGAAAATGATGCATCACTTCCGCCTTCAACACATCATAACTCAGCTCCTGCTCTCCACGTGGAGTGCGACTTACAAAATGAAATGGTATTCCCCATTTGCGCAACACATAGGCCACAGCCTTCGATGCACCTCCGGTTCCCAGAATCAACGCACGCTCATAATGATTTTCAAGAAACGGCTTAATGCTCATTTCGAAACCAAAAACATCCGTATTGAATCCGCTCAGAATACCATCGCGAACGCGAATACAATTCACAGCGCCTATCTCACCGGCAACGTCATCCATTTCATGCAAAAACGGAATTACGCTCTCCTTATAGGGAATAGTCACATTGAGTCCCGCTAGTGCCGCATTACCTTGAACAAGAGCATTAAAAAGAGAAATATCTGCTATCGAAAAATTCTCATAACGACAATTAAGATCATTCCTTTCCGCAAAACGCTTGGTAAAATACCCCTTTGAAAAAGAATGCACCAGTGGATAACCCACCAAACCAAATAATCGATTTTTCTCGTTTGAATCGACCAAGTCAGATTACGATTTTTTCAATTTAGCCTTTACAACTCCAATGATTATCGGCAGTATCGAAACGCCTATGATTCCGAACACGACGACCTCAAAATTATTCTTCACAATTTCAAAACCACCGCATGTATATCCCAACAACGTGATACCCACTACCCACAAGACTGCACCCAAAAAACACACTGTAATGTATCGACGATAAGGCATATTACCTGCGCCGGCTACAAATGGCGCTATGGTACGTACAATCGGAACGAAGCGCGCCATGATGATGGCTTGACGACCATACTTCTCATAAAACGCCTCTGTCTGCGTGATGTACTCTCGCTTAAAAAACAAGATTCGATCTCGTTTCTTGATCTGTTCACTGAAAAACTTGCCGACGAAATAATTCACATTGTCGCCGCAAAGCGCCGCTAAAATGAGTAAGGGCATAATGACCCACACATTCAACCCCTCATTGTTGTTGGCTGCTGCAATGGCTCCCGCTGCAAACAACAATGAATCGCCCGGCAGCAAAGGCATTACAATAAAACCAGTTTCTACAAATACAATTAAAAACAAGATGGCATACACATACATTCCATAGTCGGCAACCATGGCCATCAAGTGCTCATCGATATGAAGTACAAAGTCTATTAAGGTTGACATAGTGTGGATTAAATTGAAATGATTAAAAAAACAAAAGCGATGCACCACAATGAATCATTGAAATGCACCGCCATTGCGATAGTTTACTAGTTATTATTCTTCCTCCGCATCAAAGAACTCCTTAATGCGACTTAAAAATCCTTGCGTGTCTTTCGTTTCGCGAACCTTGTCACTTAGTGTGACCTTGCTCTTCTTATCCGCAGCAGCCTGAGCTACAGACGGTATTTCGATGTTGCCTGTTCCAGTTACAGGATTGAACTTCTCAAGTCCGTGAATAACCAAGCCTACACCCGTACTCATAGCCGGTATAAGGAGATTCTCATTCTTAGCCTTCACCACGTGCTCATTCGGATAACCAATGCGGCAATCCATGCCCGTGATGTATTCCACCAGTTGCTTCATATGCTTCAGCTGCGATCCGCCACCGGTAAGCACAATGCCACCAATGAGTTGCTTCTCAAAACCGCTGTTGCGGATTTCCCAATACACGTGCTCGATAATCTCGTCCATGCGAGCCTGAATAATCTGCGAAAGATTCTTCAGAGAAATCTCCTTCGGTTCACGTCCTTTCAGACCGGGAATACAGACAATCTCGTTATCTCTGTTCTCTGTAGCAAGCGCACTGCCGAATTTGACTTTCAGCAATTCAGCATGATTACGCATGATAGTGCAGCCTTGCTTGATATCCTCGGTAATGATATTACCTCCGAAAGGAATAACTGCCGTATGACGAATGATTCCATCCTGGAAAATCGCAACATCCGTTGTACCACCACCTATATCGACAAGAACTACCCCTGCTTCCTTCTCTTCTTCACTCAACACGGCTGCAGCACTTCCCAGTGGCTCAAGCGTAAGAGCATCAACATTCAAACCGGCCTTAGTCACACACTTGTAAATGTTGCGAATTGCCGTAATCTGACCGGTGATGATGTGAAAGTTAGCCTCGAGGCGCGTTCCGCACATACCAATCGGATCCTTGATGCCTGTTTCGCTATCAACAGTGTACTCCTGAGGTAAAGCATGGATAATTTCTTCACCAGGAAGCATAACCAGCTTATGCATATCCTCAATCAACGCATCGATATCCGTGCGTGAAATTTCTTCCTCCTGGTTGCGACGTGTGCGCATACCACGATGTTGCAAGCTCTTGATGTGCTGGCCTGCAATACCTACGTTCACCAACCGTATGTTGACACCGCTCTCTCGCTCAGCTTCTTCAACCGCTGCGCGAATGCTCTGAACTGTTTTCTCGATATTCGAAACAACGCCGCGCGTAACGCCGATACTCTCGCTCTTGCCAATACCGAGAATCTCGATTTTATTGTTCTCCATTTTACGGCCAACCAAACACGCAATCTTGGTGGTTCCGATGTCTAAGCCAACTACGATCTCTGAATTCATAGGGTTATTCGTTTTCTGTTATTCAATTTTTCGGTTATTCAAACTACTATCGCTTCACCCCTACAACCTGCCCGTTGTATTGGGCCTGAAGAGTGCTGAAACGATCCAAATCATCTGCTACAACCACATGCTCATAAAAAGCACGAAGCTTTTTCAATTTGCTGTCGAGGTGATAGATGTAGCCTACATTGACACGCTGATTTCCCACACGTGGTATAATCTCAAATTCTCCTGCGCCATTCACATACACATGTTCTATCTGCGCACACCAAAAAGTATCGCGTGCCACTATTTCTGTAAACTGATAGATCTCGTCCAACGTTGTGTTTCGCGCCAAACTATCCGGAAAATTCACCGAAACACTTTCACTGCGCAATCCATCCGCTATCTCGCCTGTGAATACCGGCAGCTTGACCGTGGTGAGCTGCGAAAGCTCCATGGTATAGCCATCTGCGTCGAGATAATAACTTTCGCCGCTTCGATTGAAAATGCGTGCAATCGGGGTGCGCTGCTTCACTTGAATCACGCATCGTCCATCGACTGTGGTATAAACATGCGCCTCACGAACCGAAGAATTCGCCGATACCGCGCGATGTATAGCGCCTAGATCAACCTCGTTCAATGCTTTGCCAACAATCACATCCGTGGCACTATCGGCTATTGCAGAGATCTGTTGCTCGTCAATGAACTTTCTACCATCATTCGACTCCACCTGCACTTCTAACTTCCAGCAGCGAGTATCACTCTGCTTCTTGCCCACAAAACCAAGAGCCACAAAAAGCCCAATCGCTCCTACAATAGCAAGCGAGTACACAACCATCACACGCAGTTTCTTGCGCCTCTCGATGTTTTTAATGAAGATATTTCCTGTCTCCTTCGTCATGAGTTTTGGCTGGTAACGGAAGGAAAACCCACCGTTTATTTACCTGAAAAGGCCGCTGCCACTGGGTTGACAAGTGCATCAATATCACCTGCCCCCAACATTACAATTACCTGGCGCGGACTTCCGGTCAACTCTGCTAATAAAAACTGCTTCTCGACGAGTTTTTTGGTGGGTTTGGAAATGTTATCCAACAGCAATTGTGAATCAATTCCGGGCAAGGGTAACTCGCGCGCAGGGTAGATCGGAAGTAAAATGATATCGTCGAGCAACTCCAGACTGCGCGCAAATTCCGGAAGAAAATCACGGGTTCGGGTGAAAAGATGGGGCTGAAAAACGCCTGTGATGTGCTTTCCGGGATAGAGTTGCCGAACCGAGGAAATACAGGCTCTCAACTCTTCCGGGTGATGCGCATAATCGTCAATCAACACCAAATCCTCACGCCGGATGTGGTATTCAAATCGGCGCTTGACACCCTTAAATGAACTAAGACCACTTCTGATTTCACCTTCCGTTAAACCTACTGCTCTGCAAACGGCTATTGCCGAAACCGCATTCTCGACATTATGCATGCCCGGCAAGCCGAGCTCAACAGCAGGCCAGCTTTCGCCCTGCGCGTTATAATCGAAATAATACTGCCCCTCTTTAATCTCAATATTCGATGCAAAATGCCCCGCTTGCGAAGAGCCGCTATAATCCAAATATTTCACTCCACTTCCGAGTGCCGAAACATCAATCGGCAGCTCTTTCCTATAAATCAGCAAGCCTCCTGCAACCAACTTTCGAGCAAACAGATTGAACGATTCCTTCATGTACTCATGCGACCCGTAAATATCCAGGTGGTCGGCATCGGTACTGGTAATTACCGAAATCGTAGGCGACAACGTCAAAAAAGAACGGTCGTACTCATCCGCCTCCACAACCGTCCACTCTGCGTTTTTATCCAACAATAAATTAGTCCCGTAATTCGTCGCAATTCCACCCAAAAATGCATTGCAACCCTTGCCGCTGTGCATGAGTAAATGCGCTATCATGGAGCTCGTTGTAGTCTTACCATGCGTCCCGGCGACCGCTATACTCTTGCTTTGAGCGGTTATTACCCCCAATGCTTGCGAGCGCTTTATAAGAGTATAACCCTGGTCGGCCAACCAATTCAACTCCTGACTGTCCTTAGGTATTGCGGGTGTATAAATGACCAAAACCTTTTCCTTGGGCGTGTGCCTTACAACCGGAGGAATTTCCAGCACTGAATCATCGAAATGCACCGCAATGCCTTCCATCTCCAATTCCGTCGTTAGCGGTGTTGAGGTCTTGTCGTAACCCATCACCAATTTGCCATGTGCATGGAAATAGCGCGCAATGGCCGACATACCGATACCGCCAATACCTAGGAAATAGTAAACCTCTGTTTCTTCAAAGTTCATGGAAATCATTTCAGGATGACTATTGCACAAGTTTCTTTACTTCTTCAACAATACGCTCTGCAGCACTTGCCTGAGCCATAAAGCCAATGGCCTTGGTCAAGGTGTCACGTTGATTGTCACTCTTCATTAAATCGCTTACAACATCACCTAACCGTTCCTTAGCTTCAACATCTTTCACCAACATAGCGGCACTTTTTGTCACTAAGGCCATCGCATTCTTTGTTTGATGATCTTCCGATACGTTTGGAGAAGGAACAAAAATGGAAGGTTTCGCCACCAGACACAGCTCTGAAATACTCATTGCTCCTGCGCGCGATACAACCACATCAGCAACAGCATACGCCAAATCCATTTCCTTGATGAACTCGTGCGCCTGCACATACTTCAAGCCCGAGCATCGTTTTCTCGATTGCTCCACGTAACCCTTTCCTGTTTGCCAGATAACTTGAAAACCTTCATCCTCCCAACGTTTTGCAAAAGCATCGACCGCTTCGTTGATAGTGCGCGCACCTAGACTGCCCCCAATTACAAGCAACGTCTTTCGGTTTGCATCCAGGCCGAAATGCTTTTGGCCGACATCGCGTTTGCCCTGTAACTGCACTACCTCCGGCCGCACCGGATTGCCGGTCATTACAATTTTTTCTTTCGGGAAATATTTTTCCAGCCCTTCATATGCTACACAAATAATATCAACCTTCTTCGAAAGTATACGGTTGGTTATACCCGGAAATGAATTCTGTTCCTGTATAAGTGTCTTCACACCTGCACCAGCAGCGGCGCGCAACAAAGGACCACTGGCATAGCCTCCTACTCCAATGGCAATGTCGGGCTTGAACTCACGCACGATGCGGCGCGCCTTCCACATACTAGCCAACAACTTGAAGGGCACCAACAAATTCTTCCAGGTCAATCGCCGCTGAATACCCACAATCGGAAGACCAACAATCTCAAAACCGGCCGCGGGAACCTTCTCCATCTCCATCTTTCCCAATGCACCCACAAAAAGGATTGTTGAATCCGGAAATTGTGTCCGTATGGTTTTCGCGATAGCTACCGCCGGAAAAATGTGACCACCGGTACCTCCGCCTGAAATAATTACTCGCATTGTATTCCGATTTATACGGTTGGAACAGGCTCCATAAACTTAGTCTTGGTGAGACTCAAGTCTTCCTCCTGCTCATCCTTACTCCTGCATATACTCAAGATAATTCCCAGTGCCAGACAGGTGAACAAGGTGCTCGTTCCACCCATACTTACCAACGGAAGCGGTTGGCCGGTGGTAGGGAATAGACTCACAGCTACAGCCATGTTGATGAAGGCTTGGATAACCAACATAAAGGCGAGACCCAAAGCCGTTAACTGCGCTCCCATTTTTGGATTGTTGATTGACAGCTTAATGGTTCTGAAAAGCAAAATGAGATACAACAACACGAGGGTTATTCCTCCGAATATTGAACCATACTCCTCGATGATAAACGGATAAATCATGTCGGAATACGGGTGAGGCAAAAAGTTGCGCGAACTGCCTGTGCCGGGCCCCTTCGGAATAATGCCACCTTCGTGAATCGCATACTTTGCAAGATCTGTTTGATAGTTGCCTTCGCTATCCTCATCCATCGCACTCACAATTCGATTTTTCCACGTGCCGTATCGCGCAGGAAAACCCGTTGTCTCGCCCACCACTATGATAAGAAAAATGAAGCCCACTCCAACGGCAACGAGCTTACTCATATGACGAAAAGGAACACCGGCAAGAAACATCATGAGAAAACAAATACTGGCCAACATGGCAGCAGTAGAAAAGTTGGCCGGTAGAATGAGACCACAAATAAGTGCGATTGGCCAGATAACCGGCATCACTCCTTCCTTGAAATCATGCAGCATATCGCGTTTTACCGCTAGCGTTCGCCCAACGTATATAATGAGCACAATCTTGGCAAAATCGCTAGGCTGAAAGGTCAACCCTGTAAATGGAATGACAATCCAGCGATTGGCATCGTTCAGGTTATGACCGAATAACAGCGCATAGGCAAGAAAACCCGCTGCGACCAGCAATAGAATTTTCGATAGCCGAGAAAAATACCGAAACGCCATACGATGCACGATGTACATGATGATGAAACCCAGAATAATCATTCCAGTGTGCTTCAGCAAAAACTTGAGGCTGTTGCCGTGTGCTTTATATGCCAGTGTTGAAATTGCGCTGTATACAGCAAGTATCGAAATAAGCGACAAAAAGAGTGTTACCATCCAAATGGTGCGGTCGCCTTGCAGTTTGTTGAGGAGGTGTTTCATGTTTTTCAGGTCGAGTACGAATATGCGCCTTCAAACAACAGCTTTCCATCCGCAGTCAATCGCGTTTTACACAACGCCCTGTGCAACAGAATGGGCAAAAAAAATCCCGTCGCACGGACGGGATTTAAATGGATTTCGTTTCTTTATTGGACCAGCACCTTTCGGGTCGATACTCGAGCACCTTGTTGAAAGCGCACGAAGTAAATTCCTCGCTGAAATACCGATACGTCCTGGCGAATGGTAAAATCATCCGATGCGATTACTCCTTGGTGGAGGGTTGCAACTTCGCGACCGGTAATATCGAGCATCGTCACCGTCGCTTTGTCACCTGAAGCATTCAACACACGAACGGTCAAATTACCACTGGCAGACGTGTGCACATTCATATCTATGGCAGCTCGACTTACATTTTGAACAGAATTGGGTGCTACCTCTGCTGTAAAAGAACCGATCTGCCCGGAATGCAGGGTGCATTCGTAACTGTACTCGCCTGCAACTTGGACCTCATAATCGAACTCGGTAACACTGCTACTCAATGGGGAATTCCATGTTGCAGCGCCTTCAGGAACACTGGTAGAAACCGTATTATGTGTGCCACTCGTCCTTACGAATCGAACAGTGTCACCCACCACTAGGTTGAAACTTGCCGGCTCAAACAAAAACCCAACTTGGCTAACGATATGCACGGTAGCATTCATCTGCAGGGATATTGCGAAGGCACATACAAAAGAGAGGAGTAAATTTTTCTTCATGGTTTCAATTTTAATTCAATTATTCAGCACTTCTACAGCATCCTAAAAATGATGCCACTATATCGTTGTGAATAACCGCTATTTAAATGCATCAAATCCCGTAACATCCATACCCGTGATGAGCAAATGGATATCATGGGTTCCTTCATAGGTAATCACTGACTCGAGATTCATCATATGGCGCATAACCGGATACTCGTTGGTGATACCCATACCGCCGAGCATTTGGCGTGACTCACTCACAATCTCCTTGGCCATAGCGATGTTGTTTCTCTTAGCCATACTTATTTGAGCTGTAGTCGCACGTCCTTCGTTGCGCAACTGACCCAGACGGTATGTAAGCAACTGTGCCTTCGTGATTTCGGTAATCATTTCAGCCAATTTCTTCTGCTGCAACTGGAATGCGCCAATTGGCTTACCAAACTGGATGCGCTCCTTGGAATATTTCAACGCCACATCATAACAATCGAGGGCAACACCAATTGCGCCCCACGCGATGCCATAACGGGCTGAATCAAGACATCCAAGTGGAGCACCTAAACCGCTCTTATTTGGCAATAAGTTCTCCTTAGGAACTTTCACGTTATCGAAAATCAACTCGCCTGTATCGCTGGCGCGTAAGCTCCACTTCCCATGCATGGTTGGCGTTGTAAACCCTTCCATACCACGCTCCACGATCAAACCGTGAATACGTCCCGCTTCGTTCTTAGCCCACACTACCGCGATCTGCGCAAAAGGCGCATTGCTGATCCACATCTTCGCTCCATTCAACAAATAATGGTCGCCCATGTCTTTGAAGTTGGTAATCATACCTCCAGGGTTACTTCCATAGTCCGGCTCAGTCAATCCGAAACATCCCATCCATTCGCCGGTAGCCAGCTTAGGAAGGTATTTCATGCGTTGTTCTTCGTTGCCGTACTTATAAATCGGATACATTACCAAAGAGCTCTGAACCGAAGCTGTAGAGCGCAAACCACTGTCGCAACGCTCCAATTCCTGCATGATCAAACCATAGGAAATTTGATCAAGTCCTGCTCCACCATATTCTGAAGGGATATAAGGACCAAAGGCGCCGATTTCACCAAGCCCCTTCAGCAGATGCTGCGGGAACTTGCAGTTTTCTGCTGCCTCTTCAATAATGGGAGAAACTTCCTTCTTCACCCATGCACGGGCTGTATCACGAACCAGCTTCTGCTCTTCGCTGAGCCATTCGTCCATCAAATAGTAATCGTGACCTTGGTATGAATCTGTGCGCATTGTGTATTGAATGTTTAATCAGATAATCGTCGGTTTTTCCGTCGACGGCGCGAATGTACAACCGCGTTTGGTGAACAGAAAACAAAAAACAATGACTAGTTACAAATGACTAGTGACTAATAATGAGTCTAAGTCTCACTGATCATTAGTCATTTGTCACCAGTCATTTGTCCTTATTCGCCTCGTACCATGCATCCACCAGTAAATCGCGCCCAACGCTCGCTTCAACCGCCAGAAAATCGCAGCGTTCGTTCATCTGATGGCCGTTATGGCCTTTGATCCATTTAAAACGAACCTTGTGCTTTTGAGCAACAACAAGATAGCGCTTCCAGAGATCCGGATTCTTGACATTCTTCCACCCTCGCTTCACCCAGCCTCCTATCCAATTCTTTTCTACGGCATCCACTACATACTTCGAATCGGAATAGACAGTCACCTCACAACCGTCCTGTTTCAGCATTTCAAGACAAACAATGACACTCAACAACTCCATTCGGTTGTTGGTTGTAAGCCGAAAACCCTGACTAATTTCTTTGTAATGCGGACCGCTTTGAAGAATGGCTCCGTAACCACCAGGTCCCGGATTGCCCTTGGCTGCGCCGTCAGTATAGATCGTAATGCTCGTCATAACTTATTTATCCGAGCAAATGCTGAATGTTATTGCTGAAAAGCTTCACTGCGATGGCCAGCAGAATGATCCCGAATATTTTTTCGACCACGTTAATACCTGCAACGCCAAGGGCACGCTCAATTCGATTGGTCAATTTCAAAACGATGAAGATGGGCAGCATATTCAGTGCTATAGCGGCCAGAATGTTAATCCGGTCATATTCTGCTCCTAAGGAAATCAGCGTAGAAAATGTGCCGGCCCCTGCGATAATTGGAAAGGCCAACGGCACAATGGAAGCCGCTCCTTCCGTGCCTTCCTTCTGCTTGAAAATCTTAATTCCCAGTACCATTTCCATGGCAATGAAAAACAGAATGAAAGAACCCGCAACGGCAAATGAATTCACATCGACACCAAAGAGATACAGAAAACGCTCACCCAGAAAAAGAAACACCACCATCAGAAGGAATGAAACCAACGTGGTCGTAATCGGCTGAATATTGCCCGATGTATTCTTTATTTTGACAATGATGGGAATGCTTCCGATAATGTCTATCACAGCAAACAATACCATGAAACACGATCCTATTTCCTTCCAGTCGAACATAGTGCGAAGGTAAGGGCGTTAGTCGTAGCCTGAAGAATACAATTACAAATCGTCGTACTCATAGAGCGGATCAATGCGCGAACCGGCCGGCAACTCGAATATCGGCTTGATAAGCCCATTCTCCAACCCATAAACCCAACCGTGCAAATGCGGCCCTTCACGATCCTTCCATGCTTTTTGAATGACTGATGTTTTGGCCAGGTTAGTCACCTGTTCAATCACATTCAACTCAACCAAACGATTGGTGCGTGCCTCTTCGTCACCAATGGCTTGAAGCTCTTCGGCATGTATACGCTGCACGTCTTTGATGTGCATAATCCACTTATTGATGATGCCCAAGTTATGCTGTGCCATCGAAGCTTTCACTCCGCCACAACCATAGTGACCACAAACAATCACGTGCTTCACCTTGAGAAACTTTACAGCATACTCCAACACACTCAGCAAATTCACATCGGTGTGCACAACCATATTTGCAATGTTGCGATGCACAAAAATCTCTCCCGGTGCGGTTCCGGTTATTTCGTTCGCCGGAACGCGACTGTCGCTGCAGCCTATCCATAAAAACTCGGGCGTTTGTATGCCGGATAGTTTCGTAAAGTAGTTGGGATCGTTCTGAACCTTCTCAGCTGCCCAAGCCTTGTTCTCCAGTAATAATTTATCGTATGATTTCATACCTGTATTTTTTATTTCAATTCTAATTTGAAAGGATCATCAAACACTTCCGCCTGACGTTTGTCACGCATGATGTAGACACGGATGCCACGCGAGGGAGAAGAAACAATGAAATCATTTACTGTTTCTACAATGTCTGCATCCATGAATTCGTTGCGCAAAGGATCAATGAGCACCGCACTGTTGTCGGGAACCTGTTGAAGATAATCAACCAGCTTCGCTTTGTTTAAAAATGATACCTCGCGAGAAAAGCGGATTAAATACTTGTCACCGTCTTCCACCATAATCATCGCAGATCGAAAATTGCTGCGCATAACAAAGTACAATCCGACCAAAATTCCGACTAAAATTCCAATGAGCAAATCCGTAAAAATGATTGCGACGATAGTTACAACAAAAGGAATGAACTGCTGCTTTCCCCGCGAGTAATAGTCCTTGAAAAGGCCTACGTTGGCCAGCTTGTATCCGGTTAAAATAAGGATACTCGCCAAAGCTGCCTTGGGAATCATGTTCAAAATACCTGGAATGGTGAAGACGCAAACCATCAGCAACAAACCATGCAAAACGGTGGATGCCTTCGTCTTTGCACCTGCGTTGACATTCGCCGATGAACGCACAACCACCGAGGTCACAGGCAATCCGCCAATCAATGCAGAAAGCATGTTGCCGGTTCCTTGCGCATACAACTCACGGTTTGCCGGGCTGATACGCTTCTCCGGATCAAGCTTATCGGCAGCCTCAAGACTTAATAAGGTTTCCAGTGAAGCCACTACTGCCAATGTCACAGCAGTAACCCAAACCTTGTAATTACCAATTGCGCCCCATTCTGGCATGGTGATGAATCCGAATAACTCCTGCACTGACCCAAACATCGGAATCTGAACCACGTGATCATCACTCAATGCCAGAGCATGGCCGTCCGGAACCAAAAATACATTGAGCACTACACCACTTACTACCGCCACCAGCGGACCCGGCAAGTACTTGACCCATGCTTGCCTCTTCATGAAACCGGTTTGATAGAATAACAAAATAGCGGCAGCAACAGAGGCAATCAAAGTGGCGAGTGGAGAGATTCGGCTCAGTGCAACGGCCAATTCACTGAAGGTATTTTGTCCGTCAGGCTGAATAAAAGACTCTTCCCCTTCCGGGTCTGCATCGTAACCGACAAAGTGAGGAATTTGCTTCAGAATAATCAGTATTCCAATCGCTGCGAGCATACCTTTAATGACGGCATTCGGCACATAACGCCCTATACCACCGCCCTTGAAGTAACCAAAAACAAGCTGCAGAATTCCCGCTATGAAAGCGGCCAGCAAGAAGACTTCATAACTCCCAAGATCATGAATGGCTGATGCAACTATAGCGGCAAGACCTGCCGCGGGTCCGGAAACACTCAGCGAAGAACCACTCAACAATCCAACCACCACACCACCAATCACTCCGGCTATAATTCCGGCAAATGGCGCAGCATCGGACGCGATTGCGATACCAATACACAGCGGCAGAGCAACAAGAAATACGACAATTGAAGCGGGTATATCCGCTCCGGGATGAATTCGGTTCACAGGAATACGTTTGAGTCGGTGCGAAGATAGATGACTTCAGACTTCGATTAACAACTCATTAACACTTCTTCGAGAACCTTGGGAAACCACTCCATTTCGAGTGCACGAACCTTGCGCTCAATATCGGCAACGGAATCCTCTACTGAAATTTCAGTGCTGTATTGAGCAATGACAGCACCTTCGTCGTAATGCTCATTTACCCAATGAATAGTTATACCTGATTCTTTCTCCTTAGCTGCATGAACAGCTTCATGAACAAAGTGTCCATACATACCCTTACCACCATACTTGGGCAACAGCGCCGGATGAATGTTGATGATATGACAGGGATATTGTTTAACCATTTCGGCAGGCACCTTCCATAAAAAACCGGCCAACACAATGAAATCGACCTTCAGCGATTTTAACATGCGAAGAAAATCATCACCCTGTTTAAAGTTCTCCTTCGTCAGGATGTAAGTTGGAACATGATGTCGCTCGGCAATTTGCAAAACACCGGCATCCGTTTTATTACTGGCCACCAATACCACATCAACGATCGATTTCGATTTGAAATAGTCCATGATGTTGGCAGCATTGCTGCCGGCACCTGATGCTAAAATGGCAATACGTTTCACAGTAGGAATTTTGGCAATATTACATCACGAGCGGAAGATCAAGCCGTGAATCTTATCGTATAATACTTCCGGCTGAAAAGGCTTGGAAACATACTCGTTCATCCCCTTCTCCAAACTGCGCTCACGCTCACCATTGAGCGCGTTAGCAGACAAACCAATGATAGGCACCTTCGAATTAAGCTCGTTCCTTATTTGTTCCGTTGCCTCAAAGCCATCCATGATGGGCATCTGCAAGTCCATTAGCACCAGATCGTAATTCACATTTCTCATTCGATCGAGGGCATCCAGGCCATCCTCACTAATATCGACCTGCGCGTTCCAAGATTTAAGAAGTGCGTTAGCCAAAAACTGATTCACCTTATTGTCTTCCACTAGCAGAATGCGAGAGCCCTCAAGATTGGGTTTAAACTCCTTCACGACGACTGATCCCTCTGCCGACTTTTTCAATTGAACTTCAAATGAGAATGTAGTGCCCGCGTTTTTCTCGCTGGTCAACTTCAATTCGCCACCCATCATCTCCACAATTCGCTTGGAAATGGACAGCCCCAAACCGGTGCCTCCATATTTGCGCGTAGTGCTATTATCTTCCTGGGCAAAGGCTTGAAAAACGGCGGTCTGTCGCTCTGCAGCGATGCCAATACCTGTATCGATGACACTGAATCGAATTCCCTGCATTTCATTGGACTCACCCACCTGTGTTATCTCCAATCGCACTTTTCCTTGAGGCGTAAACTTGATAGCATTGCCAATGAGATTAGTTATAATCTGATTTAATCGGTGGACATCGCCTAGCAAGCGCGGTGCTATGCGCTCATCTAAGTTCCATTCAAACAATAACCCCTTTTCCTCTGCTCGCAATCGCAGAGACTTTGTTAGCTCTGAAAAATTCTCTTGCATGGAAAACTCAAGCTCCTCGAGCTCTACTTTACCTGCTTCAATGCGCGAAACATCGAGCAAATCATCGATAAGCACCAGCAGCCCATCCGACGAAAACCGCATCGTCTTTAAATATTCGCGCTGTTGGTCATTCAATGATGTGGAAGCAAGCAAAGCAGACATGCCCACTATGGCATTCACCGGTGTTCGTAACTCGTGACTCACATTTGCCAAAATGGTTTTGCGCAGCTCAAGCCCGGCTTCTGCAGCCTTCCTTGCCTCTATCATTTCCTGCTCCAGTTTCTTTCTGGCAGAAATATCGAATACCACAATCACACCTCCTTCTACACGCCCCGCTTCGTCGAACAAAGGCGCTGTAGTGCACAACATCCAGGTTAATTCTCCGCTTGATTTTCGATAGGGTGACTCGAATACCTTACTCGTCAGGTAAAACTCAATAGGCGAGCCTGTTTCCAGATCATGCCTAACAGAGAAATCCGAAGAGCGCAAGCCTATCATCTCATCTTCCTTACGTTCAAAAATTTCCGCAAATCGAGGCTCTACCTGTGTCAACCTTCCTTCCAAATCATAGCGAGCCATGCCCAAATTCAAACTTTCTATAATATCGAGTAAGCGCTGGTCGGATTGCGCCTTGCGCGTCTCTGCAATTTGTCGCTTACCTATTTCCTCCTGCACCACGTCAGCCAACTGCAGTAAGTCTTCATTCTCCAAGGAAGGTCTGTCAGGGAAAAGTGTTGAGGCCGCTTCCTTCAATGTCTCGAGCACATGCGACTGACGTGCGAGCATTTGATTTACCGCCTCCTTTTTCGACATTAACTCATCGCTACTTTCACGCATGGCCGTTTCCATGAGCAAGCGATCATTGTCTGAATGGTCATAGCTATTGCTCACAGCACTCAACAAGGCCTCCCATTCCGCAGACACTTCAGGGTAACCCGGCAAATACTTCTTCAACTGCCGCTCCAATAAGCGGTGATACTTTTTACCCGTCATTCAACTTCGTGGTAGGTCGTAATAGTCATGGTTTGATTGTGCAACGAACAGTGTGTGCTGCCCAATTGCGGTGAGATTTCGCCGTTGGAATAAAAACCTGTATATGCCGCGTTGTTCCCGAAATACTGGCAAACCGATTCAACCTCCTCTTCTATTCGTTGATCGAGTACAACCTTTCTTCCTACACAGCTAACCATTAGCACAAGTTCCGGCGATAAATCATTAGACTGTTCGGCGGCTTTGGCGGCGCCGTCAACGAGCCTGTCAAAATTGGCCATCATGAACTGAACTTGCGCTCCCATCGGAATATTTCCCGCAAAACGAAGAGTGCCGGCTGCATCATCAACACTCAAGATGGTTCTAACCAACTGACTATCGCGATCGGCACCCAAAATACAAAGCGGGAAAAGCAGAGCTGATCCCGGTAATTCACTTGCTCTTGGTCCGAGATAACGCTTATAAATTTCCAAAGCGTTTTCTCCATCCAATTCATAAAGTACATTATCGACAGCCTTGGTAACCACGCGCACCGGACCAAACAAATCCCAACCGCCGTGCGAGCCATGCGTAATCCGCAACTTATCACCATAAAAACCTATTGCCACGATTCGATTCGCCTCAGGCTCCGCATTGGCGCCAACCAGTGTTTTTGTGAATCGCCCGGCATCAGCCGCCAATCCTCCGGTTACTACAACATCAGCCGATAAATCGTTATTGATTCCCTTTACCAGGTCGTCACCATTCACGGATATTCCATCGGAAAAAACAAGGATGTGGCACAAGCCCTGTCCCTTTAGCTGGGCTGTAATAGATCGACCACACTCAAAACTATTAGCGCAGTCTGCTACATTTCCGACTACAACCTTTAGTGAAGTTCGCTCGAAGCTGCACGCCGTCACACTTACTGTGTGGTCACTCACTTCATCACCATGTATTTCGCCCGCCGTGCTGGCTAACACAACATCTGCCTGCGGGTACACCTTACGAATTTCGCTGAAAACAGAATCGTTCGCCAATGCATCGATTGCTCCAAACGCAAAAATCAAATTAGGCTGAAACAATGCCTCGGGGGTTTTCGCCCAGCCCTTGCCTTCTCGCCATAAATGCTGTTGTACTTTCATGTGGTGTGGTGGTTTAGTGAAGCTTGAGCAACTCATTTCGCCCAATAGAGGGTCAATGTAGGGATAACTCAGCAAATATCCCAAAGCATCAATCACCTCACAGGTGCTTTCCTTTTCTTGCTTAGGTTTGCTCCCTCAATATCCGTTTATGTCAATAGTCGCTGAAAAAGTAGTTAAAACATATGGCCAACAGCAAGCACTAAACGGTGTTTCGTTTGAAATAGGCCGCGGTCAAATCGTCGGTTTCCTTGGACCTAACGGTGCCGGGAAAAGCACGATGATGAAGATTATTACGTGTTATATTCCTCCGACAGCGGGCAAGGTTACCGTGTGCGGTTTTGACGTAATGAGCCAAAGCACCGAGGCGAAGCGCTGCATCGGCTACCTCCCTGAACACAATCCGCTTTACACGGATATGTATGTACGCGAATACCTCTCATTCGTGGGAGGCATGTACAACATAGCAAACGTAAAATCGCGGGTGGAGGAAATGATTGAAACAGTCGGACTTCAGTCTGAAGCACATAAAAAAATTGAAACACTCTCCAAAGGATATCGCCAGCGAATCGGACTTGCCCAAGCGCTCATTCATGATCCGCAAGTGCTTATTCTCGACGAGCCTACAAGTGGATTAGATCCGAACCAACTTGTCGAAATTCGAAACCTGATTGTTGCTGTGGGAAAAACAAAAACCGTCATGCTTTCGACGCACATTATGCAAGAAGTAGAAGCAATGTGTGACAAGGCATTCATCATTGACCACGGCAACATTGTGGCCAACGACCTTGACATCAAAGACCTCTCGAAAGAAGGCAAACGGCTGGAGGATATCTTTAAGGATGCAACAAAAAAAGTGGCCAGTGGCGAATGACGAATGGCGAATGGGCACATGTCGAAATTAAAAAAACACGCCTTTTATTCGCCACTAGTAAATTGTCATTTCATTTCCTGCGGCACCAAACACACCGGTATAGGCCGCATTTTATGCTGATTCGCAGCATTCATTCTGCGATAAATGGAAAGCACTTCACCTTGACGCTCACTCAATAACATACCGGTTTCGTTATCGGATTCAACAAAACGCATCGCCCATTCAAGCTCCGGATAACTCGCTCCAATCTGTTCCTCATCCGACCGATCATCGCCCCATAAACCATCGGTCGGTGCTGCAAGTTGAATAGATTGAGCCACTCCCAGATGTGCAGCAAGTTCATAGACTTCTGTCTTCATCAAATCGGCAATAGGCGACACATCAACTCCTCCATCGCCATACT
Organism: Flavobacteriales bacterium; assembly: GCA_044348775.1. Taxonomy (GTDB): domain Bacteria; phylum Bacteroidota; class Bacteroidia; order Flavobacteriales_D; family Sanyastnellaceae; genus JAIBBG01. Next base: position 31,830 of record JBIKSC010000001.1, read on the forward strand.
TCGTGTAAAAGCCTACACCGAAATCTTCGACCTTATTACCCGTACCTGCAACCAAAAGTTGATGAATGCCTCCATGGTAATACAACGTTGTCATGCGCAAACGAGATCGTGTATTCGCCATTGCAAGGTGTTGCGTGTGCAGATTTTCTGACTCTGTCTGCATCGATTGCATAAACAAGTCGTATGCAGGCGTTAGATCTACTCTAGTATCAAATACATTGTCGTGCCTTTGCTTCAACCAAGCAATATGCTCTTGCGCTCGCGTCACTTGACTCGCAGCTTGGTGAATGGGCATTTCAAGTAACAAGGTTTTACGCCCTGTCAATGCGCACAAGGTCGATGTGAGCGCTGAATCAATGCCGCCGCTAACTCCAACCACAAAACCGGATGTGCGACTCGTTTCAGAATAGTGAGAGAGCCAACTCACGATGTGATCAATAATAGCTTGATGCTTCATAACAGAAAAATAGAAAGTCCCGCCAAAGATGGCAGGACTTCTTTATTACAATGAATGTAAGACTAAAATAAAATACCCAACTGCAGAGAAAGCACGTTTGAAACAGCTTTCAAGTCGAACGTTTGCGGTTTGCCATCTTTGATGCTTGGCTCACCATTGTCGATTTTAACACCCTCTCCCTTCAGCACATTATTGAATCCATTATTGAAAACAACGCCGGCAACCAAACTGGCATCACCGCTTAAGTTGTATTCTATACCTCCACCCACGATTAAGCTCGTGCGGAAGAGGTTAATATCCTTACTAATATCATTCTCTTTGATGGCATTGTCGCCTGTCAGGTCAACAACACGGGCTCCGGCGTCTTCCCAAACAGAAGTTTCATTTGTTGAGACATCAATCTTTTTGTGATCAATCTCGTCATCGCCCTTCGCCTTAATGTTAAATCCGAGACCAACCCCAACCTGAGCCCAATAGGTGATGTATCCTATTTCGTTGGTTCGCAACTTGAGTGTCAATGGAATTTCCAAATACTTCAAGGTATAATCTCTCGAAATTTCCGATATCGACGGATAGTCACCAGCATTATCCGTTCTCTCAGCAACATCGGTATCGAAATACTTCAGCTCGCCACCGGCGTTGTAAATCTGAATTCCGGTTCCAATTGCATAATTGGCTGTGAACATGCGATCGATTGAAATACCAAAGCCGAAATCCAACTTGTTAGAGTTACCGGAAAGATTGTTATCATCCGGTTTGAGCCAAGATAGATTCGGATCAAGGTGGAGGGCTATCTTCCAATCTTTCGTTTGAGCCACTGCCGTAGTTGTTAGCAATGCAGTGAGCATGAATAACATTATTTTTTTCATATACCTAACTTATAAGTTTTAAAATTGCCTTTATGAGATTTTCAAATCTATCCAAATTCCATAAAACCCGCTCATTCATTTTTGCCATGTTATTCATAATGGCTTGTGGATGCAATGATGATAAGCCCCTGCAAAAGATTGAAATCGCACCGCAGGCCGCACAACTCAGCGCTCGAGCGCGTTCGTTTGATGTCGATCTTTTCAGTTGTGATTTTAATCAGCCGGTTCGTTGCGCTGACTCTCTTCGAGCCGTTTATGGCACCTTCTTCTGTGGATTTGTAGAAGAAGACCTTCGTCTGGCCGCTTGCACGAGCGACAGCACCGGACGACTATTAAGCATCTTCACAGCCGACCCGCAAATCGCGGCTACGCACAAAGCAGTCATGCAAGTTTTCTCGCCGGAAAAAAGGCAAGCGTTCACGGATGATTTCACCGAAGTCATCCAACGATGGAATCATTTCTTCCCTTCGCAACCTGTCCCCGAAATAATCTACTACTGCTCTGCATGGAATCGAAGTATTGCAACCACTGACAGTATCATAGGCATTGCACTCGATTGCTACTTGGGACCTAACCATGAGATTACCCAAAAACTATCGCCCGACATTTTTCCATCCTATGTCAAAGAGAATATGGATGAACGATACATCATCGCCGATGCCGTAAAAGGTTTTTCGGCATGGCAGGCTCGGAATATGTATCAACCCAAAGACCTTCTCTCCGAACTCATCTTCTACGGTAAAATCATGTACATCGCTGAAGCACTGGCACCTGATTTAGCCGACTCCACACTGATGAGCTGGAGCACACAACAATGGGAGTGGGCCACTGCAGGAGAAGGACAAGTGTGGAAAACACTAGCCAATGAGAAGACCATGTATCATTCGAAACCGTTCGAAATAAATAAGTGGTTTGCTGATGGGCCTTTCACTTCTGCGGCAGGCGTGCCGCAGCAGAGCGCTCCTCAATTAGGCGTCTGGATGGGCTGGAATATCATCAGAAGCTATATGAAAAAGTTTCCGGACACCAAACTGGATGTATTACTGAACGAAACTGACAACCAACGACTGCTCTCGGCCTATGTGCCGGGCAAACGCTGAAGCAGCACTACATTTGCGCCATGAAACTCGAACAAATCCGATTCGAAATAACACTCGACGACAATAACGTTCCAGAAAAAATCAATTGGACCGCAACTGACAACAGCCGCTCAGCAGAAGCCAAGGCCATGATTCTATCGGTATGGGACAAGGAAGAACAAAATGCACTGCGCATTGATCTTTGGAACAAAGAAATGCAGGTGGATGAAATGAAACAGTTCGTGCATCAGACTATTCTCACCCTCGCAGACAGCTTCGAACGCGCAACCAACGAAAAAGCCATGGCCGATACCATGCGTGATTTTTGCGCGTACTATGCGGAGAAGATGAACATCATGAATAAGTACTGAGGACTGAGGACTGGGTACTGGGTACTGAGGACTAGTACCCATCACCAGTACCCAGTACCCAGTACCCAGTAACCAGTACCCAGTACCCAGTACCCAGTATCCAGTACCCAGTATCCAGTACCCCCAAAAAAAGATGCTTCCCACCAACGCCACATTCCTGAAATCATCGACACTACTCGAACAGTGTCCGGATACCGACCGTCCTGAGTTCGCCTTCATAGGCAGAAGCAACGTGGGTAAAAGCAGCCTGATTAATATGCTGGTCAATAAAAAGAACCTGGCCAAGACCTCTGCGACGCCCGGTAAAACGAGATTGATTAATCACTTCGACATCAGCAGCAACAAGGGCGCGTGGTACCTCGTCGACTTGCCGGGGTATGGCTATGCCAAAATTTCTCGTAGCGAACGCGAAAAATGGGAAGTGATGATTGACGCCTATTTGAGTGAACGCGAAAACCTAGTGTGCACATTTGTACTCATCGACGTGCGCCATGAACCACAAAAACTAGATTTAGAATTCTGCCTAAAACTGGGGCAAGACGGAATACCATTCGCTATTGTCTTCACTAAAGCAGATAAAGAAAAGCCGGGAGCAGTAGAGCGTAACGTAAATCTATTTTGTGACAAACTGCTTGAGCAATTCGCGGAACTACCTAACATTTTCGTGACCTCAGCCACAGAACGCACAGGTCGCGAAAGATTACTTGGATTTATCGGTCAGAGCATTCAATAATCGAAACGCATCATTCCGGACTCTTAAATTCCCTTTTCCTTCATCCAGGAATCAAGCAACTCATTGAACCGCTGAGGGTGCTCCATCATGGGTGCGTGCCCGCATTGATCAATCCAATAGAGCGATGAATTTGTGAGCAACTGATGGAACTCTTCGGCAACTTCCGGAGGTGTAATTGTATCGTTCTTCCCCCATATCAAACAAACCGGAAACTTCATCGCCGGAAGCTCCTTCGCCATGTTGTGCCGAATAGCCGATTTAGCCAGAGCCAAAATGCGCAGCACCCGATTTCGATCGTTCACAATTTCGAAACATTCGTCCACCAACTCATCGGTAGCGTGCATAGGATCATAAAATGTCAAACCAACCTTTTGACGAATGAACTCCTTGTCTTCACGACGTGGAAAGCTCGATCCAAAGGCATTTTCATACAAGCCGGAACTAGCTGTCAGTATTAATGAATTAACACGCTCGGGTTGCTCCTTACAATAAATAAGCGCCACGTGTCCACCAAGCGAATTACCTAGCAAGTTCACCTTACCGTAGCCCTTATAATCTACGAAATCGCGCAGAAAGTGTGCTATGCTTTTCACCCCGGTCGTAAGCACCGGCATCGTATACAGTGGCAACATCGGAATAACCACCTTGTACGTTTGAGAGAAATGTGAAACCACATCCCTGAAATTACTTAATGCCCCGAATAGGCCGTGCAACAGAATGAGCGGCTCACCCGAACCCTCTTCGATATATCGATATCCGTTTTCCTCTTTAAGCTGATATTCCATGATTCGGTAAGTCAAACCTGCGTTATGCGAATGTAAAAAACCAGGCGCAAGTGAGCATTTGCTGCAAGTGTCGGAATTTCCTTCGATTGGGTGTAGAACGAGTCAACTATTCCTTCAACAATCCATTGCTGAAATCCTTCCCACAGACCTGCAAACTGAAACAATTCTGCACCTTCAACCCAATCAAAATGCTCCCAAACAGTCGTAAAAGTGACTTTTTACTTAAAAACCTCCCACTTCCTCCCACACACCGCATTACACCCCAAATTGCACTCTTTATCAATAGACTAGCACACAAAACACACAGTAAAAGAACCACAATCAAACACACACTTTTCAACAAAAGGGCTGTTTTTGACCTTTTGTGGTAAAAAGTGGTAAAAAGGAATTATTTTCGTGCCCACTAAGGCACAAAATCATTCAATGCTGAAACTCCTCGGAGAATATCCATGTAAGCTCGATAACAAGGGAAGATTCCTCTTCCCGGCTCGCATGCGTAAGTCTTTGGAGGAAGTTATTCACCTGGGATTGGTGATCAATCGCGATATATACACCCGCTGCTTGGTCATCTATCCGCAACCGACTTGGGAAAAAATATCGGCCGACCTCGAGCGCATGAATCCGCACAACCGGAAACACGCAGAGTTCATCCGCTTCTTTCTTAATGGCGCGACCGAATTGGAGCTTGATTCCGTGGGACGAATGAACATTCCCTCCCACCTGTTGGAATACGCCGAAGTGGATTTGAAGAAAAACAACGAACTCGTGTTGTGTGGTTTGGGACAGAAAATGGAATTATGGAACAAGGATACCCGCGACACGAAGTTCAGCACGCCCGACTTCGACTTTATGCAACTAGCCGAAGAGGTGCAAAACGATTTGAGAAAGGATAATTAAACAAGCAGCCTGCAAAGGCACTTGTAACACAGGATATGTCGAACCACAAAAAAGAAGACGGATATCACCGACCGGTGCTCCTGCAAGCTTCTATCGACAACCTCAACATAAAGCCCAATGGGGTCTATGTGGATGTAACCTTCGGTGGTGGAGGTCATTCGAAAGAGATTTTGAAATACTTGGATAAGGGACGACTGATTGCCTTCGATCAGGATCCGGAAGCGCTTGCTAACCGCATAGACGATCCACGCTTTGAACTCGTTGACCAGAATTTTCGATTCATGAAAAACTGGTTGCGACTCATGGGCATTCGTCAGGTGGATGGTATTCTGGCCGACCTCGGTGTGAGCAGTCATCAGTTCGACAGTGAAAATCGTGGATTCTCCATTCGCTTCGATGCAACACTCGATATGCGCATGGACATGAAAGGGACGCTCACAGCAGCTGACGTGGTTAACAGTTACGAAGAGCAACAACTCACGCAAGTGCTGCGCAGTTATGGCGAGCTGGAAAATGCACGGTCAATGACAAGAAGCATTATGCAAGCTCGACCACTCTTCACCAGCGAAGATCTGAAGCATGCAGTGCAAAAACACTTGCCGCGCATGCGAGAACACAAGGTGCTTGCTCAGCTCTTTCAAGCGCTGCGCATTGAAGTAAACCGAGAGCTCGAGGTGCTGAAAGAGTTTCTCGAGCAAAGTGCTGATGTACTTGCCCCCGACGGACGACTGGTAGTCATTAGCTACCACTCTCTTGAAGACCGGCTCGTGAAAGACTTCATGAAAACCGGCAACTTCGAAGGAACACCGGTGAAGGATTTTTTCGGAAACCTGCAACGCCCGCTCAAACCCCTTACCTCCAAGCCCATTCTGCCAACGGCAGAAGAAATTGAAGACAATACACGTGCACGCAGCGCTAAAATGCGTGTAGCGACTAAAGAAAACAAATAAGCTAAACAACCGACAGCCACTGCGCTGCCGCTTGGTTAACCTGAATTAATGAAACCGACCAACGAAGTCAATTCACAGGCATCGTCTGTTGCGCCCAATGCGCCGGAAAATGCCACCCCACAAACCCCGAAGAAAAAAACGGGTCGGGGAAACTTCCTCCAAAAAATTCTCAGCGGCGATTTTCTGGTTCGTGACGGGCTTATCAAACATCTGTCGTTCGTGCTATTCCTTGTAGGACTCTTCATCGCCAATATCGGACTGGTCTATTATTTCGAAAATACCGCACGCGAAAAAGTTAAACTTCAGAATCAACTCAACGAGTTACGCTCTCAATACAACACTACCATGAGCGACCTGGAGAAAAGCAAGCAACAAAGCAATGTAGCCCAGGCCATCGAGCAAATGGGCCTGAAAGAACTGCGCACTCCCCCTCAAGTAATTGATGTAGAACATGGCTTCTTCGAAGAAAAACCTACTCAGGAATGAACCCATCGGAAAACATAAAGAATAACCCTATCAACCAACCACATGATCCGGTGCAGATTCCCAAAGAGTCTGCCCCCGGGCATGAGGCCAAGGGCAAAAAACAACACATCGCTCTCATCCACAACAAAGCGTGGATGGTCTTTGCCGGACTTTGTTTGTTGGCTATTGCGATTGTGGTAAAAGTTTTCGTCATACAACTTTTTCCCGATGAAAAAGCTCAGCAACTGGCGGAAGGATTCACCTACAAAGTGCGTGAAATACAACCGGTACGTGGTCAAATCTATTCAAGCGACGGAAGCTTAATGGCAACCAGTATTCCCGAATATGAAATTCGCTGGGATGCAAAAGCACCTTACGACGAAGAGGCCTACCAAACGAAACTTGATTCTATGTGTCAAAGCTTCGCCAATCTATTTGGCGATCGCAGCGCTGCTGATTACAAAACAATTTTCAAGAAGGCGAAAAGCGACAGCAACCGATACATTGAAATCATTGACCATGTCGACTATAATCAGTTGCAACTCGTAAAGAAATTTCCTTTCATCAACAAAGGAACTATACGTGGCGGATTTGTTTTCGAAGAAAAATTCATCCGCGACCAACCATTCGGAGCCCTAGCATCACGAACCATCGGCATGGAACGGGCCGAAAACAAAGTAGGTATAGAACGCGACTATGACGAACTGCTTCGTGGAAAGAAAGGTGCCCAAATGATGGAAAAAATCGCCGGTGGTGTATGGAAACCCATGAATAACGAATTCGTGGAAGTACCCGAACCAGGTGCCGACATCATCACCACCATCGACGTGCACTTGCAAGATGTGGCTCACGCAGCCCTCAAACGGAAACTGGAAGAAACCGATGCCGAATGGGGTTGTGCCATTCTCATGGAAGTTCAAACAGGCTTCGTGCGCGCAGTTGCTAATCTCTCTCGCAACAACCGAGCGGGTGAGTTTAGCGAACGTCTGAACTACGCCATCAGCCAAAGCATTGAACCGGGATCTACCATGAAACTCGCCTCTCTTATGGCCTGCATGGATGAGGGTGGTGTGAAACTCGAAGACAAAGTGGAGACAGGCAACGGCATGGTCACCTTCCATGGTCGCACCATGAAGGACTCGAACTGGGATAAAGGTGGAAATGGAACCATTACAGCGGAACAAGTATTCGAGAAGTCCTCGAACGTGGGCACCGCCCTGCTCGTCAAAAAATCATTTGGTGAGAATCCTCAAAGCTACCTCGACAAACTCCATTCATTCGGAATTGCTGAACCTCTGGGAATTACTCTTTCAGGAGAAGCCTCGCCGCGGATGTATAAAACCACCAAAGACAATGGCTGGAGCGGCTTGAGTCTCACTCAAATGGCAATTGGCTACGAGACAACTTGCACACCTCTTCAAACTCTTGCTTTCTATAATGCGGTGGCTAATAATGGTGTAATGGTGCGCCCTCAATTCGTTCAGGAAGTCCGCCGTAATGGCCGCATCATAGAACAAGCGCAACCCATCATCATCCGCCAAAAAATCTGCAAAGACGAAACACTCGCACAATGCAGAAAAATGATGGAGGGTGTAACGGAAGAAGGCGGAACAGCCGACTGGCTATTCAAGAAATGCCCATATAAAGTGGCCGGTAAAACAGGAACTGCTTGGTTGCACGAAGATGGTGGCTATCAGGCGCATCATTACCGCGCTTCCTTCGTCGGCTACTTCCCTGCCGAAAACCCGCGCTATACCTGTATCGTCGTGGTCAACGATCCACGTGGTGCATACTATGGAAGCGTGATTGCTGCTCCGGTATTCATGGAACTCGCCGATAAGATTTACAGTACCGAACTCGAATTCCGCGCTCCGGCTGGCTCTGATAGCACGATGATGGTTCAGCGCAAACTTCCTTCAATTAAAAGCGGTTCTGCAAAAGAATTAAATACCGTCTTCGCCAGCCTCAACATACCTGCATTCACAGATGGTGAAGGACAATGGTACACAACCGTAGCACAAAACGATTCATTGCTGGTGTCACCTCGCCTCGTTGAAACAGGTGTTGTTCCCAACGTGCTCGGAATGGGCCTGCAAGACGCTCTCTACCTGCTGGAAAGCCAGGGCATGAAAGTAAAAGTGAGCGGATTTGGAACTGTCCGAAAACAAAGTATTCCCGCCGGAAATCACATACACAACAACCCGAATATCACCATCGAACTCCTGTGAAGCTCCTCAAAGACATACTATTCAAATCGCGCATCCAACAAGTGTTCGGATCCACGCATGTGGCCATTGAACATGTCACAATGGACTCGCGCGATGTGAAGCCTTTCAGCCTTTTTGTTGCTGTTACAGGAACAACCGTAGATGGACACTCCTATATCGACAAGGCTATTGCATCCGGAGCTGTCGCTATCGTGTGTGAAAAAATACCGGATTATCCAACGGGTAGTATCACATTCATCCAAGTCCAGAACTCGGCAGAATCGCTCGGCTACATTGCCTCGAATTTCTTCGACAATCCAAGCGAAAAAATTCAAGTGGTTGCTGTGACCGGAACAAACGGAAAAACAACAACGGCTACCCTCATGCATCGCCTTGCGCGCAAAATGGGCTTCAAAGCAGGGTTGCTCTCAACCGTTGTGAACAAGATTAATGACAACGATGTGCCGGCAACGCACACTACTCCAAATGCCATTGCGCTGAATGCGTTGCTTGCGGAAATGGTTGCTACCGGTTGCACGTATTGCTTCATGGAAGCGTCATCACATGCTCTGCATCAGCACCGCCTGACAGGAGTTCAATTGCGCGGAGCACTGTTCACCAACATCACACACGATCATCTCGACTATCACAAAACCTTCAATGAGTACATAAAGGCGAAGAAGATTCTGTTCGATATGCTACCATCTTCTGCCTTTGCTATTACCAATCTCGATGATCGCCACGGCGATATCATGGTACAAAACTGCAAGGGAAAGATAAAAACGATGGCACTGCACAGCATGGCCGACTACAGAGCGAAAGTATTGGAGAACGGATTCGCAGGATTGCACCTGCTCATCGACAGCCAAGACTTGTACACGCAACTCATCGGCGGATTCAATGCCTACAACATTCTGGCTGTCTATGCAACAGCGATGGAACTGGGCCTCGACAAACTGGATGTGCTCACTGCCATCAGCGGTTTGCAAGCACCCGACGGAAGATTCCAGTATATCAAAACACCAAATGGGATAACCGCAGTTGTCGACTATGCGCATACTCCTGATGCACTGAAAAACGTGCTTAAAACCATTGCTGATATACGCACCGGTAATGAGCAGGTCATCAGCATTGTCGGCTGCGGAGGTGACCGCGACAAAACCAAGCGTCCGGAAATGGCGCGCATCGCTGCTGAATGGAGCAACCGCGTGGTTCTCACCAGCGACAATCCGCGCAGCGAAGATCCCGACACCATCATCAACGAAATGAAGGAAGGTCTTGATTCAGTGATGATGAAGAAAACACTCGCGGTGACAGATCGACGAGAAGCCATCAAGTTCGCATGCACACTAGCCAACGCCGGTGACATCGTGCTTATCGCCGGAAAAGGCCACGAGCGTTACCAGGAAATAGCCGGTGTCAAACATCCCTTTGACGACTTCCAAATTGTAAGTGAAACCCTAACCATGCTCGAGAAATAATGCTGTACTACCTTTTCCAATACCTCGATCAGCAGTTCGATCTTCCGGGAGCCGGACTGTTTCAATACATCTCATTCCGCGCTGCACTGAGCATCATACTTTCTCTCACTATTTCCATGGTATTTGGAAAGCGTCTAATCGCTATGCTCAAGCGCAAGCAGGTGGG